>CALYOL010000206.1 GCA_945231345.1 uncultured Porphyromonadaceae bacterium | reverse complement strand
CCCGTTATCGTCAATACCTTATTCACTACATTCATCGCGATTTTCCGGTCAGCCTCTACTACTTCCACTCCACCCTCTGGCGTGCGGCAAATCAGATTATCAAGCTGGAACGAGCCATTCTGTGTCACCGGGCTTTCTACCTGCACCACCTTCACGCCACTCAGTGTGTAAGGCGTATCATATAGCAAGTCGCTCAGCTTCACCTCAAAATACTTCCACCCTCGGAAATTCAGGCTCGCTATGCGGAAATACTTCGTGTCTGTTCCCGCTGTAAAGCCCAGATATACATCGTGATTGTTAAAGTCGCCATTGATATGAACGCCCACTATGTCGCCGTCGTAATACTGCTGAGACTCTGTGCCGGCATAGTTCCACACCGCCACTCCACCGCGGAAGTCTGAGAACTTATATGTAAAACTACCAGATGCCGACCCAAACAGCTTCTTATTCGTCAGCCTTGCATACAGTGGCTTTGAAATCGTCCCTACTGTCTCTTCCTCATTGCCCGTGAATATCGATGCTGTTTCAAATGTCTCCATTATGCGACCTTCCTTCTCACCTCCCTCATCGGTTGCAGCGAATGTGATTACGTGGTCGCGGTTTGTTGGCAGATTTTCCTTGTCGCGTAGCTCGCCTGAAAGTGTGAAAGTATAAACTTTACCTTGCTCAAGGTCATCATTCAGAACTATTATCATATTTCCGAACCCATTTGACAGTGTATTGTATCGGCATGAACGTGAATTTACCGCCATTTTATTGCCCTCTGGGTCTGTCACACTATATAGCGATGCTATCGTATTTGCCATAATTTGATTGTCAAAACGAACCTCGATTGTCGGGTCTTGATAGTGGATTGACTCTCCTTCTGCAGGATACTGGTCTGTTATCTCAAGGCGGTCGCGGCTCTTGGTGGTAAATGTTGCCACAAAGTCTTCTGCAAGTCCGGTATGGTCTGAATACTTATCCGGATGATGTACAGACTTGTCAAGGCGTACTGTATATTCCGTTGTGCGGTCAAGCGACAGATTTGCTATAAACGATACGTTGTGCAGCGAATTTGAATATTTGAAATATCCGTCTACCGCCGGTGTGATGCTAAACGCCTTTTCAAACGATTCTACGTCTATATCGTAGTTAAACGCAAAGTCAATCGTAGATGCGCAGCTCACTGGTTCTCCATCCACCGGCGCCGGTGAAAACGATACCACCTTCAGATTGTCCGGACGCTGCATATTCATCGGAGCATCGTTATATGTCACCTCATTCGCTACCACTGTCACCGGATATTCCTCATCATAATACCCCTCTTTTGACACTTTCAGCTTATAATCGCCCGGGGTGACGTTGCGGAATACGAATACCCCGTTATAGATATCGTCTGTCGTTCGCTTTTGAACCACATTGCCTCCCTGGTCGGTCAGCAACACCGTCGCTCCGTTTATGGGTGCGTAAATATCCTTCCCATATTTCGTGAAGCCTGCCGGCATATCTTTTTCGCGTAGGTTATGGTCGTCATATACGATACCTGCCACGTTTCCTGTCACAAACTTGTCCTCTGTATCATAAAACTCCATGATAGAGCGCACAAAGTGCCATGCCTCAAGCCACAGATAGTCATCATTCATCAGCCTGTATGCCTCCGGGCGATGCTCATGCATCCCGCCTTCAGACAGTAGACCCACTACATACAGTGTGCGAAGTACTCCAAGACCGCCCTGCCACATATTCTGGTAGAATGTCAGGTCGCCGCTGATATATTCGGTATCGCGGGTCCACACCGGCAACTTGTTTGAGTGCAGATTTTGCCACAGGATGCTGCTCAGCGTCACATTTTCCGGATAGCGCGGCACTCCTATCTCATTCTCACGATAAAGCATCAGAGGATAGTTTGACGCCTCGCCCGCATTGGAGTGTATTGAGAAAAACAAATCAACGCCCAGACGATTTGCCTCTGCCGCGATGCCGGAGAGTGAACGGTCATCTTCTGTCGTATTCTTTGTCCTGGACAGATATGGTGTCGCTCCAAGGGAATCCAGTATGTGATACATGTGCAGACCTTTATACAGGTTACTCTTTGACTCCCAAAAGTTCGTCGAGTCTGCCGGTAGCGGATACAGACGGATTGGACGGTCATCACTGTCATAGCCTCCGTGTCCCGGATTGATATATATCTTCAGGTCGCTCATGCGCTTTGCCTCAATCGGAGCTGTGAGTAATATTGCTGCCAGGATGGCAAGGAATAGTCTTTTCATGATATTATTCGCCTTGTTTTTATCTGATTATCATTATGTTTGTTCGATATAGCTCGCCCTCTACTGTGGAATACACAACATCGCCCGTATTTGGAGCGGTCGTCAGCTCTGCAACTCGCAGATTTTCGTGCGTCAGGCTTGCTGAAGAACCTGTCTCTAAATCATACAACTTGAGCACTGACGTTGTCACTTGATACCCGTCATCTTTGCTCTCTACTGCCACAAACGCATTGTCGCTTATCCATGATGGATAGTCTCCGCGCTCTGCCACCTTTTCAAGGCCCGTCCCATCTATGTTGCATATAAACACGCCCTTAAATGGCTCGTTAAATAGCACCTTGCGGCGGTCCGGACTTAGCGACGGCCACAGATATGAGTGCGCATCCTCTATCGGCGCTATCTCTGTCGTCTTGCCGTCTATCGTGATTATGATGCTCTTGAGAGATGCTGACGTTGAGGCGTAGGTCTTTCCCTCAATCGCCTGGAGATTCACATCCTCGCGACTCGCCTTTCTCACTTTTTTCACCTTGCCGCTTTTCACTTCTGCACTTCTCACATCGCGGCACAGTAGTCCGTCTACCATTTCCGCTGTTTGGTAATACACCTTCTTGCAGTCCGCTGAAAATACGGGCTCAAAGCCTGCTGCAACGCCCTCGTCAAGCAGCGTCACATTCTTCGTAGCCATGTCATAGCTATAAAGTCCCTCATGATTTTCGGTGCTGAATAGCAACGTCGCTCCATCAGGACTCAACACCGGGTGATGTGCCTCCGCTGGTGTTAATATCTGCACCGACGGTGATATCGATAATTCTGCCGCTCCTGCAAACACTATCGCTGCGCAAAGAGCCACAACTGACAATAAAAACTTCTTCATTTCCATATCTGTTTTTTTATTTTCAAACTTATTCAACTTCATTTTTTTGTTCACTGCAAAGTTACAACATACAAACCCCCTTTGTCAATACCTTTAATGTTTTTTAACAAATAAATTTTTCACCCACCTCCAAACTCATCTCCACAATCCAAACCTCTCTATTCTCTATTAACTATTCTCTATTCTAAACTCCTGTTCATCAACCACTTCACCA
>CALYOL010000205.1 GCA_945231345.1 uncultured Porphyromonadaceae bacterium | reverse complement strand
CTTGTGACGGAGAGAATGCTTCAAAACTGTTGTCGCTGTAAAAGACTACAATGTTTGTGATTCTTTTCTTAGCATTGATGGAAATGGCTTGTTTTTCTCCTTTATCGGAAGAAATATTAAACTCTCCTGGATTTGATAGCATAGACATGAAGCTGTTAAACGCCGGATTGTTATTTTGTATCGGACTGTCAGCATGATTTTCTTGTTGAGGAGAATTTGTATTCTGGTGACTATCAGTATTCTGCGAATCAAAAACGGACGGAATAGGGGCTTTTTGAGGCTCCGAGATTTCAATATTTGATTTTGATATCATTTCTCCTTCACCAAACATTAGCCACATCACAGAAAGCTTAGGATATACTTTATGTATACGACCAATTATGTCATCACTGATTTTTTTGTTACGACCATTTAGGAGCTGGGAAACTGTCGGACGAGGAATTTCACATGAATCTGCCAGCATAGATGGGGTTATACCCTCTGATTTTATGAAAATATTGAGCCTGTCTACTAAATCCATTTGTTTACAATATGAAATTTAACAATGCAAATGTACGATGTAAAAATGTAAATAACAAATTTTTCGTGATATTTTTTGCAAATCGCGTCAAATTTGCAATATTAAACAGTAAATGAAGTAGTTAGAAATAATTAAAGTATAGATATTAATAACACAATCTAATTAATTGAAAAACAGCAAAATAGATATAAAGTTCAGTTAAGTGTGCCTGGAATTGTAAAGAGTCTAAGTAATTTTAATTCTACGCTTTAATTAAAATTAGTAAAATGCTAATAGTTAGCAGATTGATAGTAATATTAAATTATGTTTAAGGATAAAAATGGCTTAAATTTAAATAAACAAATAGAGGAATGGAAATTTACGTCGTTAAATAGATTTGTAATTTCAAGCAAAAGAGCAAAAATAATTCTGTTGTAAATGATAAATAGTGCTGTAAATTCCTATGGTTTGCAATTTCATATTACGTACTCATAATTTGTGGATTTAAATTCTTAGCCTCTATCATATTACATATTACCAAAATTTCTAATATTTCCGTCCGGTTACACACTCAATTTCAAATTTTTAATTCTAAATGACTTAAAATCAACGATATTTACATCTAATATCCTAATTTTTAGCAAGTTGATAATTGCTATGAAATAATTTGATTTATAATACAGAAAATACCATGCTTGCATATCTCACAAAAAAATATTACTTTTGTAGATAAATAATTAATACCAAATGAATAAGAAATTTTCTGATTTTTGCCTTTTGGCTATATTAGCAGGGGCTATTTTAACAGTAATTCCAACCATGGATGCAAAAACAAGTGAAGACGCACTGGCAAATCTTCCATCTTACAACGGGACTGACTTAGAATATGTGCATGATGAGTCAGGTAATCATTTCTCATTATGGTCGCCTGAAGCAGATTCCGTAAAGGTGTTAATTTACAGAAACTTTAACGCGACAGAACCTGTTAAAGAAATTGTCATGCAAGCTGAGAAAGATGGCGTATGGCGTGCTTGTGACCTTACCCGCTTAGATGGATGCTTCTACACATTTAGAGTCAAATATCGCGGAAAATGGCTTGATGAAACTCCAGGTGTTTGGGCTAAGGCTCTTGGCCCAAATGGGCATCGTGCAGCTATCATAGATTTTTCCAAGACAAATCCTGAAGGATGGGATGGTGATAAAGGACCCGAAGTGAATAATATTACAGACGTTGTCATATACGAAATGCACCATAGAGATTTCTCAATGCATGCTACAAGTGGAATTGTAAATAAGGGTAAATTCCTTGCCCTTACAGAGCAGGATACACACTCACCTGAAGGACTTGCAACAGGCATAAACCATCTCAAGGAACTTGGCATTACACATGTACACATACTTCCGTCTTACGACTATAACAGTGTAGATGAGCTAAATCTTCCTTCAAATCAATATAATTGGGGTTATGACCCATATAATTACAATACTCCAGAAGGTTCATACTCCACAAACCCTGCTGACCCATACAGCAGAATCCGAGAAATGAAAGAAATGGTGCTTGCACTTCATCAGGCGGGTATTGGTGTAATCATGGACGTTGTTTATAACCATACTGCAGGAAAGGACGATTCAAACTTCTCTCGTACTGCTCCGGGATACTATTATCGTCATCGTCCGGATGGTTCGTATAGCGATGCGTCTGGATGCGGCAATGAGACTGCATCTGAACGCAAACAAATGCAGAATTTCATAGTCAATTCTGTAAAATACTGGGCAACAGAATATCATATTGATGGTTTCCGTTTTGACTTGATGGCTATTCACGATACAGAAACTATGACTCGCGTGGCGAGAGAACTTAAAGAAATAAACCCATCGATTTTTGTATATGGAGAAGGCTGGACTGCCGGAGACTCTCCGCTGCCAGTAGAAAATCGAGCGCTCAAGGAAAATGTAGCCAAAATGACGGGCATTGCTGTATTCAGTGATGATATCCGTGATGCTATTAAAGGGCATTACAGCAATGCAGCTGACTGTGGTTTCGCTACAGGGAAACCGGGCAATGAAGAAACTGTAAAAATCGGTATTGTAGCTTCTACGGCTCATCCTCAAGTGGACTATTCTAAAGGGAACAATTCAAAGTTTGCATACGCATCCGCTCCTACTCAGATTATCAATTACGTTTCATGCCACGACGACCTTACTCTGACGGACAAACTTGCAAAGTCTATGGTGGGGGCAGACAAGCAAAAACGGATGAGAGCTGCCAAACTTGCACAAACCATAGTGTTTACTTCTCAGGGTACGCCATTTATGTTTGCTGGCGAAGAAGTGTTCCGTGACAAGAAGGGTGTTCACAACTCCTATAAATCGCCTGATTCTATTAATGCTATAGACTGGACATTAAAGTCAATTAATGCAGAGCAGTTTAATTATTATAAGCAATTGATTAGCTTGCGCAGAAGCCATCCGGCGTTCCGTATGACGACTGCTGAGGATATTGCTAAAAACATTATTTTTGACAAGGTAGATGCTCCAAACCTAATATCATATTCTATTTGTAACAATGCAAATGGTGACGAATGGAAGGAAATTAAACTAATTTTCAATGGTTCAGATGAAGCCCGTGAACTAAAGATTAAGAAAGGAGAATGGACAATCATAGCACAGGATGGCAAAATAGATTTAGGCGGTATTGCTACCACTAAAGGTGGAAAAATTTCAGTTGAGCCTTGTTCTGCGCTTATCCTCTACAAGCAGAAATAATATTTGACATCTAAGACTGTAAATAATTTGGCGAGCTTACTCTTAAAAGGATTTAGGCTCGCCAAATTTGTATCCTGA
>CALYOL010000204.1 GCA_945231345.1 uncultured Porphyromonadaceae bacterium | reverse complement strand
TCAAAATGAAACAGGCTTTCGAAGCCGCTAAGCACCTTTCTGCATATATCCATTTCGCCCTCCGTGACAAAAGGCAGTCTATTTGGATTGCGCAGCGTGAAGGCAGAACCAAAGACTCTAACGACGTTACACAGGAAAGCCTAATCAAAATGCTCGCACTTTCTGGCGGCAACTCTCTCAGAGAAAACATCGAGGCTGTAAACCTGCTACCTACGTCAATTTCTTACGAATACGACCCTAACGACTACCTCAAAGCTCGCGAATTTCTTCTCAAACGTCGTGACCCGAACTTCAAGAAATCTCAGCGAGACGACCTCTTCAGCATGGAAACCGGAATTACAGGCTACAAGGGACACGTACACTACGAAGTGGGAGAATGTATCACTCCTACCCTTCAGGCTCTCCCAAAAGACATTTCTAACGCCGAATTTCTGCAGGTCGTTTGCAATCTCATTGACAACGCAATACACAGCGGATATAAAATATATCCTATCAACTATATATCTTACGACATTGCTGAAAATTGTAGCACGTTTGAAGACAAATACACCGACGCTGAACGCGACTCCGTCTTAAAATACATCGAAAACCAAATCGCAAAAGTTGATGTTGAAAACATCACAGACGAAGAACGCGATTTTATGCGTAACTCTATCTTCAACATGTATGCTAATCCGCTGAGAAACAAACTCAAAGCAATAAGCAATGCTTAATTAATAACACATTGAGAGTATCCACTATAATTCTGCTCATCCTGCTGGCAATCAGCGTGATATTGGACATTCGTATCCAATATAGACTTTTCACGCGCACACAAGACAGGAAAAGCAAAATGAACCTGTATTTGTGGATTTCAAGCATCTTTAACGGATTTATCATTGCCGCTATCCTTATCCAGCACCGAACTTCCAGCAACCTGTTGTTAGTGATGAAAATGTGGGAACTATTTGCATTTTTCTCACTCCTTATCCCTAAAATATTCTTTGTCATTATTGATATTGTCGCCGGATTTTTCCGCGACAAGAACAAAATAGGGTGGGGGACTGCTGACAAAATAAATTTCGGATTTGCCATTTTTGTTTTCATCGTTCTGTGGTGGAGCGCACTCGTCACTCGAGTAAGCATCAATGTTGTAGATAAACAAATTCCTATCAAAGAACTACCCGCGAATTTCGAAGGATACAAGATAGCGCAGATTTCAGACCTTCATCTCGGAAGCTACGGCACTGACACCGCTTTCGTATCCAAAATGGTGAACGAAATTAACAAGCTTGACGCTGATTTAGTTGTCTTTACAGGAGATTTCGTAAATCGTAAAGCCAGTGAAATGAAAGCGTTTATACCTACTCTCGGAAGAATTAAGGCGCACGACGGAGTTATCGCCATTATGGGCAATCACGACTATGGAGACTATGTCGACTGGGAGGACGAAACTAAAAAACACGAAAATCACTGGGAACTGATAGGGTATATGGACAGAATTGGGTGGACACTACTTAAAGACGATACTAAAATCATCCACCGGGATACCGATTCTATTGCCATTATTGGTGTGGAAAATATCGGAGACCCTCCATTCCCTTCATACGGCTCTTTATCTGAGGCTTACCCAACAATTTCTGACTCTGTCACTAAAATCCTCCTTTCGCATAACCCCGCGCATTGGGTGGATGACATATGCAATAACGACACCGCTAACATAGCTCTCACGCTTTCCGGACACACCCACGCTATGCAGATAGAGCTGTTTGGCAAAAGCCCTTCCGCATTTAAATACAAGACATGGGGCGGGCTTTACACTGACGATTTAGGTAGACATCTTTACGTCAATATCGGCATCGGTACTGTATTTATTCCCGCACGCATCGGCGCAACTCCTGAAATAACACTTCTCACTCTTACAAAGTCTGCCCGTTAAACTCATTCCCGCGCACAAAACCTGTATAAATCCACGATTTTTATTGAATTTTTATTGCACATTTCGGCACTTTTAATCTTTTTATCTTGCCTAAATATCTTTTTTTTATTATCTTTGTTTCGATATTCTTATTTATATAAATCCATGAAACAAAGATTTTTACAATGGATATAACCCTTGCCATTAGCCGCGCTACAGGCTTCAGCTACAGAAATGTCGCAGCTGTCATCGAAATGCTCGAGACTGGCGACACTATACCTTTTATCAGCCGATACCGAAAAGAGGCTACCGGAGGACTCGACGAGGTCGCTATTTTTGAAATCAGCCGCCTTAAAGACTCATTTCTCGCGCTCGACAAACGACGCAAAACTATCATAGACACTATTACTGAGCAGGGACAAATGACTCCCGAACTTCTCGAAAAAATTGAAAATGCCGAGGACAGCGCTACACTGGAAGATATTTACCTTCCTTACAAGCCTAAGCGACGCACTCGCGCACAGATTGCTCGGGAAAAAGGACTTGAAAACCTCGCCAAAATACTCATGGCGCAGCGAAGCGCAAACCTTCTCCAAATAGCACGCAAATTCATAAACGATAACGTTGCCTCTCCTGAAGATGCCATCGACGGCGCTAAAGACATCGCCGCCGAATGGATTAGCGAGAGAGAAAACGTCAGAAAAAGTGTCCGCGCACGCTTCCTCCGAGAAGCTAAAATAGTCTCATCTGTCGTTACCGGTGAAGAGGAGAATGCCGAGAAATATCGTAACTACTTTGATTTTTCCGAGCCACTCAGCCGATGCCCTTCACACAGATACCTCGCAATGAGGAGAGGGGAAGCTGAAGGATTTCTCAAAGTAGGGCTGAAAATAGACGACAAAAAGGCTATTGAACGCATCTCTGAAATGATTATCAAAAAAGAGGCCAACTCTGACTTCCGAAGAGCACTCATTGACGCAATAACAGACTCTTACAAGCGACTTATCAGACCAACTATCGAGACCGAAGTCGCTGCTTTAGCTCGTGAAAAGGCTGAGGAAAGCGCAATAAAAGCTTTTGCTGACAATGTCGAGCAGCTACTCATGTCACCACCATTGCGCGGTGGTAAGAGAGTTCTCGCTATTGACCCCGGCTTCAGGACAGGATGCAAGGTTGTATGCCTCGATGCACAGGGAAACCTGCTCCACTTCGACGTAATTTATCCTACTGCTCCGCAAAACGATGTCCGTGGAGCCTCTCGCAAAATCTCTAACCTAATCGAGACTTACGACATTGACGCTATAGCACTCGGAAATGGTACTGCAAGCCGCGAAACTGAGCACTTCCTGCAATACAACGTATTCTTCCCGCGAGAAGTGAATGTGTACGTTGTAAGTGAAGACGGCGCCTCTGTTTATTCTGCTTCTAAAGTGGCGCGCGACGAATTTCCCGACAAAGACGTAACCG
>CALYOL010000203.1 GCA_945231345.1 uncultured Porphyromonadaceae bacterium | reverse complement strand
GAGAATAGAGAAAAGAGAATAGATAATGGAGTTATTAACGAGAATTTAATGGATAAAATTACGAAATTTACATTATTTTGCGTATATTTGCAGTGTATTAACAAATATGAGGCAAAAAAGAGGCGTATATTTTGTGTAAGTATTTGAAAATGCGGATAGTTAACCTATAATTGCAAATTATAACAATTAAATAAATTAATAATATCACTAAAAACAAATCCAGACATTATGTTGATGAAGAAACTTCTTCTCATTGCCGGAGCATTGATGCTATTGTGTGCGAGCGCATTCGCCGCGCCCGGCAACATTAAGTGTACAGGTATTGTAGTAGATGACCAGCATGAAGCTGTGATAGGCGCTACAGTAACAGTTCCGGGAACATCAGCCGCAGTATCCACGGATATAGACGGCAAGTTTACGATTGAAGCCGCACAAGGCAAGTCAATCAAAGTAACCTATATCGGCTATAAGGCAGTAACACTGCCAGCGGAGGCAAATCTGGGAACAATCCAGCTTGAGGTAGAGGCACAGATGCTACAAGACGTTGTAGTAACCCAGTCTGTAGCAAAGACTCGTGTGACCCCAGTAGCACAGAGCATTGTGACAGCAGAAATGATAGACGTAAAACTTGGAAACCAGGAGTTACCAGAAGTATTGAAGACAACTCCGGGCGTGTGGACAACACGCGACGGTGGTGGTTTTGGTGACGCAAAGACCAATATGCGCGGTTTCAAGAGTCCTAACGTAGCAGTGATGATAAACGGTGTTCCAATCAATGATATGGAATGGGGCGGCGTATATTGGAGCAACTGGGCAGGACTAAGCGACGTAACCTCCAATATGCAGACCCAGCGCGGTCTTGGCGCAACAATAGTGTCAACACCATCTGTAGGCGGTACTATCAATATCACCACCCGCACAATCGACGTAGAGCGTGGCGGAAGCGTATGGTATGGCATGGGAAATGACGGACTAAACAACTATGGCGTAAAGGTTTCAACCGGCCTTATGAAAAACGGATGGGCAGTGACAGTACTTGGCTCACGCAAGTGGGGCGACGGCTATATCCAGGGCACACCGTTTAACAGCTATAACTATTTCGTGAACGTGTCAAAGCGCATTAACTCACAGCACCAGATAGCATTTACAGCGTTTGGAGCACCGCAGAGCCACTATCAGCGCAGCAGCGCAAACGGACTTTCAGTAGAGGGCTGGCAGAGTGTAAAAGACTATATGCGCGGAGAAAGCATGTATAAGTTTAACCCGACGTTCGGATATGACAAGAACGGCAACTGGCGCAACTCAAGCTATAACTATTACCACAAGCCACAAATCATGCTGAAGCATGTATGGCAGATAGACGAGAGCCAGTCGTTGTCAACAGCAGCGTATGCTTCGTTTGCACAGGGCTATGGCTATTCAGGTCAGGGTTCAGGTCGTAATGGCTATGCATATTCAGACTGGTATGGCGCAACAAACGGAAATCTATCAACAAAATTCCGCCGCGAGGACGGTACGTTTGACTATGCAGCCATCCAGGCAATCAATGCAGCGAGCACAACAGGTTCAGAGCTTGTGATGACAAAGAGCAACAACTCACATAAATGGGTAGGTCTTGTATCAAGTTACAAGAAAGACATCAAACAAAAGAACGGCAATAAGCTTGGCCTTATCGGCGGTCTTGACCTACGCTACTATATAGGCGAACATAACAATGAAATCTGCGACCTGTATGATGGTGCATACTTTATCGACAGCAAGTATCGTGCGTCAATGAAGCCAGCAATCAACAAGCGCGCAGCAGACCCTGCATGGGTATATGAGAAGCTTGGCGTAGGCGATGTAGTATATCGTGACTATAACGGCTATGTAATGCAGGAAGGCGTATATGCACAGGCAGAATACACAATGCTTGACAGCCGCCTTAACCTTGTACTTTCAGGAGCCCTTAACAATACAGCATACTGGCGCCGTGACTTCTACTATTATGACAAGGAACATGAGAAATCAGAGACAGTAAACTTCTGGGGCGGTACAATCAAGGGAGGTGCAAACTATAACCTTGACCGCAACAATAACGTGTTCTTCAATGCCGGCTTTATCTCTCGTGCGCCGTTCTTCTCAGGCGGTGCGTTCCTAAGCTCAACGAACTCAAATGCAATCAATGAGAATGCAGTGAATGAAAAGGTAATGTCGTTTGAGGCAGGCTATGGATTCCACAGCCGTCCATTCGCCCTTACTCTTAATGGCTACTATACCCGCTGGATGGACCGCACAACAACCCGAGGCGGTGAAATCACAAATACAAAGAGTGAGCTATACGGTCAGCGTTACTACTTCAACATGGAGGGTGTAGACGCTCGCCATATCGGAGTAGAAATGAACTTCAACTGGGTACCTGCACAGTGGATAAGCATAGACGGTATGTTCTCATGGGGTGACTGGATTTGGGACAGCAACGCAAGCGGCTATTTCTATAGCCAGACAGGCGCACCAATCACCATCAACTTCACAGAGGCATCAGGCATCGGCGCACCGGACCATCTCCGCGCAACCCTACTTCAGAAGGGAGTAAAGGTTGGAGGTTCAGCTCAGACAACAGGCGCCCTTGGCGTCAACTTCCGTCCATTCAAGGGCTTCCGCATCGGAGCAGACTGGACAATGAGCGCTCGCAACTATTCAGACTACCAGGTGTCATCATCAGCGTTTGAAAACGGCGGTGATATCACAGTGGCAGACCCATGGGAAATACCTTGGGGCCAGCAGTTTGACCTAAGCGCAAGCTATCGCTTCAACCTTGGCGGAGTAAAGGCAACGCTCTACGGAAACGTTTATAACCTGTTTAACTACAATTATATCATGGACGCATATACCTCAACCGACACAACAGGAGCGTGGGACAATGCGTACCGTATCTACTACTCTTTCGGACGCACTTACTCAATCCGTATGAGAATTAACTTCTAAATATTTACTAATCCGAAAAAAAGAAAACGATTATGAAATATAATATATTCAAAAACCTTTTGCTCGGCGCAACCGTCGTAACAGCCATGACAGCGTGCGACGAAAATTCGTGGAACAAAGACCACCTCGACGGATTTGAAGAAAATGAAATCACAGACGTCCAGACGGTTGAAATCGAGCTTAAAGCCGCAGACTATAAGAAAATCGCGACCCTTGACGACAATATCCTCATCGCAAAGAAACTTGACGCACAAGCCGGCGGTGGCGAAGAGTATTACAATGCCCTCCAGGCAGTAGCGAATGGCTATTTTACAGAACTTGCACCTGCAAGCCTTTATGTACCTGCATATCTAAACCACCTTCATACAACGAGCTCAGGCAGCCGTATCGGTCTTATCAACG
>CALYOL010000202.1 GCA_945231345.1 uncultured Porphyromonadaceae bacterium | reverse complement strand
TCTTCGGTGTAAGCCTCAAAGGAGAATACCACCCGGAAAAAGACCGTAAAGACGCCATTATCGAGCGTGTATGCATCGCCGTCGAGCAAGGCACTATTTGACACTCATCGCCTTTTCATCTCGCTGCCTCAGCAAGTCGCAAAATGTCTCAAGTATATCCGATATCGTCACTGATGCATTCTGTATCTGACGCTCATACCGCTCTATCCCCACATTCCCGCCAAGCTCGCCGCCATATAGCGTATTATTGACACCAGACACATCCTGTATCATCTGCAGCTGTACCTCAAGCAGGCGAGACGCTCCCGCATCAAGTCCTGATGCCGTTTCTTGGTGTGGTGCCGGTATACCAGCCTTCGCGCTATAAGGGATAATTCCGCCACATGCTGCCCAGTTTTGCCTGAAATCCTCCCAGTCCAGTCCATCCGGCTTTGACTGTACCGGAAACAGCAACGCTCCCTTCGACGACACACTCATTATCGTATCTATCAGCGTTATCAGCCTGTTTATATGCTTTTGCTGGGGGATTACATCCTCCACAAACGAATGAACCTCACCGTCTATCAGAGGATAAAGCTTCACCACAAACGGATGGTTGCCATGCGCATAAGGCGATACAAAACTGTCTATCTCCTCACCATTCGGCGCATATATGCGGCAGCGCCACTCTGTCGTTATATTCCATAATACATCTATCAGCTTTAGACCTTTCTCCTGCCTTCTCGCATTTTCAGCATTTATCTCACTTTCCTGCTCCGCCGGACACTCATAATACTCACCCGTATTATAGTCGTGGCATCTCAGCGTCTCACAGCTCTCAAGGGTCCAAACCTCTATCACACGGCACCTTCCTGTCGGGGATACAAAAAACTCTTTGTCAGACACATCTCCCATTCCAAGTGGCTCATTGACTCCATATGTCATATTACATTCACCATATATCTTCCGTATATCCGCCGCTCTCTTGCGGTCTCCATGCGCATATCTCATCACAACCTCCGCCAGGCTCATGTCATGTAGCATTCCTATCAGCTGCACATCCCATCCGCGAGGGTCTTTGACTGTGTTTATAAAAAAGTCGCCCGGACTCACATTGTCCACAAACGTCTCTACCTTCCCCTCTCGCCTGCACTCCACCGTTACCCTCTGTATCGCACATCCTGATATCAGAAACTCCTCTAACAGACGGCAGTCAAGCTCTTCAAGGTGATTTAGACGATACAACTCTTTCAGCTCTTCGCTTTTTTCATCATTCGCACCATTCCTTATCGCGCGATACCTGCCTATTATCGTTTTGACAAGTTTTCTTATCAGATTATTCGTCAGTGGCTGACGGCCGGTACGCATCGCTATCGACTCCTCCGCCATATACCCTTTTGTCACCGGGTCATATATCACGTCTCCCCACTGCCTACCGTATGTAAAATCCTTATTCCTCATTCGGCGCGCTCGCAAGTCTCCGCAATTCTCCCACGCGCTATATGCTATATCGAAAATCATATCATTTATATTTCTATCGTTGGTATTGTTTTTAGTGCCGACTCATCAAGAACATATTTTCCGTCAGGTGGGAGCATCACCGCATATATATGCTCTATCTCCGGCGCATTGCCATTCATGTCATTGCCATACAACACAAGTTCGCCGCCTTTTGTCATCACCGCCACCGGTTCCGACGCTCCGCCTCTCGTATATTCCGACAATTGCAGGTACTTCCTGTATTCATCCTGCTCAGGCATTATTTCTCTCTCATTTCCTGCGATTTTCACCGACACAACTCGCCTGCATCGCTCCGGCAGCTTTATTACAACCGCCCCGGTCTCGGGGCGGTTGATTGTCGCTGTTTCGCTCGCTATGTCTGTCAATTCCAAATATCGCAGCTCTCCTTTATCCAGCAGTTCCAGATACCAGTCGCGCATCTCCAGCGACAACATATAGTCTACATTTACACCGTTGCTGCGACTCACTTCACTGTCACTCCTTACTGGCTCCAGATAGTGGCGCATCTTCCACTGCGCCAACATCTGCTCGTGCGATAACGTCATCATATCTTTATCCGAATTTCAAGACCTCTCTACACCGCCATCACTTTCATGTGTGCATTTGGATATCTTAGCACAAGGCAGCTCGCCTCTGTTATCACTACCGCCTCCGTATTTCTCACTCCGCTGCCTCGCAAGTCAAGGCGCTCGGTATGGAACGGTATGTGGGAATACTTCGTGATATATTCCGGGTCAAGGACAAACGCATCATACTCATGACCGCACTGGTCAAATATTTCACTCAGCATTACGTAAAATGTTCCAAACTTCGTCGTGATTTCTGTAAAATCCAGTCCCCATTTCGTCTTTACCTCGCTTGAGCTGATTGTGCGCGTGATTTCAAGCTTATGCAGTGCCTCGATAAACTTCGACCCGCCTATCAATACCTTGCGCGAGCTTCCCGCATTCCCTGTAAACGCACTGCGCGACATTTCCACAAGGCTCGACATATCAAACTTTCCCTTCTCGTATATCCACTCATGATTTGTCTGATACCAGATACCGCCTGTCAGCATGATTTCATCATCTGTCTCGAGGCTGTCAAAACGCAACTTTGACCCGAACAGGAAATTCTTCTCCATTCCCAGGCGCATATCTATGATTGCAACCTCTTCCTGGTCTGAAAAATTCCAACCCACCTCTTTGTCCGCTATCTTCTGGAATGTGGATTGCTCTACCTGTGCCTTGAATATCTGGCAATAATTCTGACACTTTACCGGAAGCGCCTCAAACTGCGGCGTCTGCACATCAAGCTCTTTTGCCGCCTTGCCCATTCTCACTAACTCCGTTCCCTCCGGCATAAGGGGCAAAGTATACATCCCCTCTCCTGCATCATAATTATTGATGGATATCACTTTCACACCCTCTATTCCCGCGCTGATTACGTAGAGCACAAGCATCTCTTCCTTCTTGTCTCTCCTGTGAGCTGCCATGCTCGGGACAAGTACAGTTTCTGTCGCCTGGAATATCTTGTTGTTTTCTGTCTGCAAGATAAAGCATACTCTACCTGAATACTGACCGCTTTCACTCGACGATACCAGCTTCGCACTCATCGGCTTCGTATCCACCGAATAATAATCCACCACCATGCTTCCTGCCTTGCGAGTGCCGCCCATGCGAGATATCTGGTCTATCGGAGTAGACATCGGGCGAATTTTCACTATACGCTTATCAAGCTCATTCTTCAATAACTCCGGTGTCACACTCTTTGTCGCTGTTGTTGTCAACGGACCGTTTAATACTGCTCCACCATTCTCTGTCACAATTGTTGTCATTTTTTCACTCATAATTTTACGTGTTTTTAAAAGATTAATATAAAAGATTTATTATAAAAG
>CALYOL010000201.1 GCA_945231345.1 uncultured Porphyromonadaceae bacterium | reverse complement strand
CCCCATGATGTATAGAAACTCCAGTCTCCGCGTACCTGATAATTGTTTGTCCACACAGTTACGCCATTCTCGTAAAGTTGCTGAGCGAGGATACCAGCCATTGTCTTCGCATTCGGACGAACTGGCTCACTGTCATACCCGCGGAATAGCATCAGAGGGAAATTCACTCGGCTGGATGTGCCGGTGGCATTAGAGTGAATTGAGAAGAAAAAGTCCGCACCTGTCTTGTTCGCAAGGTTATCAATCGTAGTGAGTCCAAGGTCATCATCTGAAGTGTTTGTCGTACGGCTCATATAAACCGTAAATCCTTCTGCCTGAAGCATATCGCGCAACATCAGGCCTTTATCAAGGTTGGAATTTGATTCCCAGAAGCCCTCCGGGTCTCCCTGCGTGTATGGGGCGATTACAACATTTCGGTCGTCTGAGTCATGTCCGCCATGACCTGGATTGATATAGATGGTCAGCTCTTGAGGGGTCACTGCCCAAGCCGATACCATAGCGGTCAGTGCCGCAAAAAGAGATACTATTTTTTTCATATCGGCATGTTATTTTATTGGTTCTAAATTCATTTTGTAAAGTCTACCGTCTATTGTGCCATACACAATCACGCTACCGTCAGCTGTCGCTGTCGGATACATCGTCATTGACTCCGGGGCTGTAAGATGTTGTACCTTCTTGCCGTCAATACTCATAGCTACAATTTGCGATGAGCGATACTGATGACCGTCATCAGTAGCATTCATGGCGGCTATTGCATCGTTTCCAAGCCATACAGGGCATTCATACTTGCCGGGCATTGACAACACTTTACCGTTAAGGTCGGTGATTACTATGCCCTTGCCTGCTGCAAAAAACATTACCTTGCTGCCGTCTGGAGAAACTGACTCCCACAGGTAGCCCGCACCGCTTTCCACCGGCGTATAAGATTTCTCTACTCCGTTGCGGCTTATGTAAAGCTTACTGCCTTCGGTTCGCACTGCCACTGCCGACGTATTCACTTTCTTTTCAAGTTTGAATGTCTTTGCCGCTATGGCTCCTCTGCCGAATGTCCCGCGTGCCTTTGTTTCATACTTCACCTCAGAACCCGCAAACGCCGGCATAAATCCCGCGCGCGGCTCTTCTGAAATCTTTGTGGTCACGTTGTTGGCAAAGTCATAGACTTTAAGTCCGGTGTAGTTCACACTCGTAAACAGCAAGTACTCTCCACCCGAGCTTATCACCGGATGATACATCTCGCTTTCCACTCCTTTCAAGAGTGGCTCTGTAGATAACACTTTGACAACCTGAGACTTGGATGTCACAAATGCCATTACAGCTAATAACGCAATTAAGTAACGTTTCATGGTCTTTTTTTTGTTTAGTGTTTGTTTCAGTTTATTATTATCTTCTTTATTTCCAATCCTTTAGCCGTAAATATCCGCGCCAGGTACATCCCTTGCGACAGATTTGGGAGCATCACAGCCATTTCATTGCCACTACCCGAAATAGACAATATCTCTGTTCCGGAAAGACTGTATATTTCAATTCTTTGTATGTCACTTGAAGCTTTGATATTCAGCGAATTACCACTCCGTATTGGATTAGGATATATTCTCACCGATGCGTCGTTTTCACCTATCACTGCCTCAACACCGCCATTTTCACTCACTTTTATCACTTTACTCACCTCGCAGCCATCATAATAGGCTGTCAATAAGCCTGTTGCAGGTAATTTCCCAGCCCTGAATACCTCACCTTCACATGTTCCAAGAGCAGGGTCACATGTCAGGGTAAATCCCTTTACATTCTTGTTTATCAGCGAGTTATACTCATTATATGCAAGCAACACCGGTCGAAATTCAGTATTTGATGCTACATCTATGTCATATTTTTCAAATTCTATCCTATCTGTCTTTTCACACCCCGGAGATATATCATATATCACCACTCCATTTGCAACCGGGATTGGGCTGCCATCAGCCGTCGCACTTGACCGACAACCGTCCACCACCATCTGAGCAACAGATGGGTCACAGTTTATCATCTCTGTAAAACCATAATGCTTTGCTATACTGCACATTTCATCAACCTTGCAGCCTACAGACTCGCCAAACCATGAATTTTTCGACTTCTCTACAACGAATATACCCAGAGTTCTTCCATCCGCTGTCGTTGCATAGCAGCAACGGCTGTCTTCTGTCATATTTCCCTCCTGGCTATATGTCGTCATATTAATTTCCCCGCTGCTCATCGCAAGTGTATTGCCACCTATTGCCTGCTCAAGCATCGGCTTTATTCCCTCTCCACTCATCAGGCTGGACCATCCATACAATATCGTAAGCTTATCTCCAGCCTCCAATCTATTAAACGCATCACGCGTCGCGCCGCGCACCACTATCGCAGCATCATAGCCTCCGCGCATTCCGGTTTCACGATTTCGGCGTATATCCATAACTGTAAACTCCATGTTATCTCCTGATATCCAGTCGCTTTCATCATCTTTCATCAAATAGATTTCAGTCGATACCCCATCTGTCTGTATAAAATGCGTTTCCCCATCTTCCGTCTCATAAGTATCCACGGGCATAAACAATTTATCTGCAGGATACCACTGGTCATAAAACGCAAGCTCATTATTCCGGCAAACCTTGTTCACCTGATATATCATCTGGTTTCCAGTCTTTGTACTTCGCACAAAACCATAATACGGCCACGAATTCATATACACATTTTTATCCGTGTCTATCAGCATATTACCCGTCTTTGTATAGCCTCCACACCATGTATCAGACGCCATATTCGTTTCAGACGCGATTACGCTGTTTCGCATACAGCCATTATAACAAGCCCCTATCAGGCAGTCGCTCTGAGGAAATTGATTTTCCACACATGAGAAATTCGCACTCGCTCCGGCTACTACCCTTCTGCCTTCTTCGCTCAGGCGAGACACAGCTTCTTCCAGCGTTTCCTTTTGATACACCGCATCATGTGCCAGCATTGTCTCCACGCGATTATATGGATTATCCATATCCACCGTCAATATGCTGATATTCAGTGGATATTCCTCAAGCCTAACCCTCTGAAAATTGACACCCGGCGCAAGAACACGCTCCATTATTGTCGTCATCTCGTATTCCCGCCCGCCCATCTCTACCTTTTCAGCCTTAATCTCAGGCAGTGATAGCAATAGTATTATTATATATATCAGTTCACGTTTCATAAATTATTCTCCTGGCTTTCAAGCGCCTACACCTCACATCTCATGTCATCCGCAATGCTGTTCGCGCCTATAGCCATTTATACGAATACGGTACCCATATTCTTTGCAAATTTAGTCTAAATTATTGTAACATTCGCACAAAAAAATGTTAATCTATCTAAAATAAACCATTAACACC
>CALYOL010000200.1 GCA_945231345.1 uncultured Porphyromonadaceae bacterium | reverse complement strand
CTCCGCGGTCTCTACATCGTCAAGGTTAAAGACGCTGACGGAATTATCCGTGCACAGAAAGCGGTAATCCGATAATTCCATACAATACGCAAATTAGACTCATTATTGACAACTAATTTTGCATCAATCAACCATAAATGGGGAGGCTCAAATCGCTTCCCCATTTTGTTTTACAAAAAAGTACGCAATAACTCACTAACGGCTACCCTCGCATAAAAATAAGAATTTGTAAAAATCAAACCATATAACTTTGACGGGGCTTTCTATGGAGGATATGTGATTTTTTTGTAAATTTGCAGAAAATCTACTTCAAATGGCGAAAGACATGAAAGATAATAAAGACGGAAAGACATCTGCTGTTAAAACGGCTATCAATGTTCCATTGTTGCAGAGGCTTATCGCTCTGGGCAAGAAGATTATTAATTACTGCATTGATGGCGTATGGAGCGATACTCGCAGTGGATTAGTAGTAAATGTCGTAAAAACTATAAACCTCTCTGTCCGCTCATTTTTCAACGCCGACATACAGTCAACAGCCTGTGCTATGGCGTTCCGCACTCTCCTTGCTACCGTCCCGGCTTTGGCTCTGATTTTTGCCATCGGGCGCGGTTTCGGCTTCGCATCATTGATGCAGACTTCGCTTTTCAATTATTTCCCCGCACAGCAAGAAGCCATCGCGAAAGGACTCAAATTCGTAGACACTTACCTTGAGTCGGCTTCTGAAGGTATCTTCGTCGGCATTGGCATCATAATGTTGTTGTGGACTCTCATATCTCTCGTCAGCTCCGGTGAGGCTGCTTTTAACAAGATTTGGGGTGTAAGACAGGGACGCTCGTTCTGGAGAAAACTCACCGACTACACTGCCATTTTCCTCATTTTACCCATCCTGATGATTAGCTTCACCGGCATTAACATCTTGATGTCTTCCACGCTTCAGTCACTAATGCCTTATCCCGAATTTTCGCCCGTAATTTCTACCTTATTAGACATTTGCGGACTCGTTCTTACTTGGTTATTCTTCACGGGTGTATATATCCTCGTTCCAAATACTAAGGTGAAATTCACAAACGCTCTCCTCGCAGGGGTAATTTCCGGGACGTGTTTCTCTATTTTACAATGGCTATTTGTCACCGGTCAGGTGTATGTTTCTAAATACAACGCAATTTACGGAAGTTTCGCATTCCTCCCGTTAGTGATGATATGGCTGCAGTTTGTATGGATTATCACACTTGCCGGAGCTGTGATATGCTACGCATCGCAAAACATCTTCAGATACTCGTTTTCTTCACATATTTCCAGCATTTCAGACGTTTATCGCCACAAGGCTACTGTAGCTGTCATGGCTATCATCATCAAAAAATTTAAGGCACAAGACACCGCTCCTGATGCCAATATGATTGCCGCTGAATATGGATTTCCTATCAGTCTCGCATCCGGTATTTTGGAAGACTTGATGGAAATAGGAATGGTGGCAAAGGTGTTTGTCGACCGGCGTGAACAAGAATTTGGATTTATGCCGGCTATCGACACAAATACACTGACCGTAAACGAGCTACTGAAAAAACTCTCTGAAAAAGGTTCTTCAGACTTTATCCCCGGCTTCGATAAGCAATTTAAAAGCATCGCCGACGCTGTGGATAGGATTGAAATCTCAATCTCTGAGTCTGACTCTCTGATAAAAGACTTAAATATTATTCATTAACCATAAATTTTTGATTTGAAAATGAAAAAAGCTATCGCTACAACAAAGGCTCCCGGTGCCATCGGCCCTTATAGCCAGGCTATCGATGCAGGTCCTTTCTTGTTTATCTCCGGGCAAATCCCGGTAAACCCTGAGACTGGTGCCATCGCTGAAGGAATTACCGCTCAGACTGCACAATCTATCGCTAATATCAAGGCTATCCTCGCTGAAGCCGGATTGACTATTGACAATGTGGTAAAAACAACCGTTTTCTTAGCAGATATGGGCGATTTCGCTGCCATGAATGCCGTTTACGCAGAAAATTTCACAGCTCCGTTCCCCGCTCGCTCTGCTGTCGCTGTTAAAGAGCTACCTAAGCAGGTCCTCGTGGAAATCGAAGTTATCGCTGCAAAGTAATCTGAACTTTATACTATAAAATAGTGGCGCACTGACAGAGTAGTGCGCCACTATTTTATTCTTTACCACCTTCAAAAAGAGTCGAATGCAAGAGGAAGCAACGATTTAACTGACTTAAGGACATAAATATCCTTTGCGCCGGCGAGAATTACCTCCACATCATGCCCCGCCAGAGTTTCATATTCCAGAAGCGACTGGCGGCATGCACCACATGGTGCCGCAGGAGTCTCTACAAATTCATCATCTGTGCCGCGCGCCGCTATTGCTATCGCCTCAAATTTTGCTTCCGGATAGCGGGCATGAGCATAGAAGCACGCTGAGCGCTCTGCGCATGTTCCTGACGGATACGCCACATTTTCCTGATTTGAACCGGGAATAACTTCTCCATTAGACAATGCTATCGCCGCGCCTACCTTAAAATTGCTATACGGAGCGTATGAGCGCAACGTAGCTTCTCGCGCTATATCTACAAGCGTTTTCTGTTTCTCGTCAAGTTCGTCGTATGCGACTACTTTTACCGGTATGTTAAGGTTTACTTCTTTCATAATATATCGTGTTTTTAGTCTTTTCCTGTTATTATTTTCTTTATATCGTGGAGTTTGTTAAGTGCTGCCATAGGCGTCAGATTATTGATATCCAAGCCCACTATTTCGCTTCTGACCTGCTCTAATACCGGGTCGTCAAGCTGAAAAAACGACAGCTGCATTCCATTGCTTTCTGTCTTCGGAGCATCGGCTATGTCCGCAGTTGATGTATTTCCGCGGTTTGATGCCTCAAGGTGCTTTAACACCTCCGTTGCACGGTCTACTATTAGCCTTGGCATGCCCGCAAGCTTTGCTACATGAATACCAAAACTATGCTCGCTCCCCCCTCGCTGCAGTTTGCGCAAGAACACCACCTTCCCCTCTATTTCCTTTACGGAAACATTGTAATTCACTACACGAGGAAACGTTTTTTCCATCTCGTTCAGTTCATGATAGTGTGTGGCAAAAAGTGTCTTCGGGTGAAGGTTGCCGAAGTTGTGGATATGCTCCACTATCGCCCATGCTATGGATATTCCGTCATAGGTTGACGTGCCGCGACCAAGCTCATCAAAAAGTATCAGCGACCGCTGGCTCATATTGTTAAGGATTGACGCTGCCTCGGTCATTTCCACCATAAATGTGGACTCGCCCAATGAGATATTGTCGCTCGCTCCTACTCGCGTGAATATCTTATCCACAATCCCCACGTGTGCGCTCTCTGCTGCTACAAAGCACCCCATCTGAGCCATCAATAC
>CALYOL010000199.1 GCA_945231345.1 uncultured Porphyromonadaceae bacterium | reverse complement strand
GACGATAAGACTATTTTTTCGCAATAAAATATGGCAGTTGCGCAAAAAATTTGTAACTTTGCAAAGATATTATAATATTATAGAGTCATGACCAACACATTAGAGATAAAACGAGGACTTGACCTGCGTATAGCCGGAGGGATAGAAAAAGCCAAGGTAGAGCGAGAGGTGAAGCCCAAAATGGTGGCGATATGCCCCGATGACTTCCCGGGTCTGGTGCCAAAGCCAGACGTGAAGGAGGGAGCGGCGATAAAGGCAGGCGAGCCACTTTTCCATGATAAAAAATATGAAGAAATCAAGGTTGTTTCTCCCGTGAGCGGAATAGTGAAATCTGTTGAGCGTGGGGAGAGACGCAAAATCCTAAAGTTTGTAATTGAGTCAGACGGCGATGCTGCCAAAACATTTGACACGACAGTCAAGAATGCGGAAGATGCAAAGCGACTGCTTTCGGAAAGTGGCTTGTGGGCGTTCATGAGCCAGCGTCCATACGGCATCGTTCCGAAATATGACGTGACCCCTCGCGACATTTTCGTGTCAGGTTTTGATTCTGCGCCACTTGCTCCGGACTATGCTCTGCTGCTTGATGGAAAGGATAAAGAGCTTGCGGCAGGCGTGAAACTCCTCGCAATGCTCACCCCGGGCAAGGTGTATGTAAGTAGGAGAGCAGGAGCGAAAGACATTGCGGGCGCAGAGATGGTCACTATCAAGGGTCCACACCCTGCAGGCATTGTAGGCGTGATGATAAACAACATCGCACCTGTGAACAAGGGAGAGACCGTATGGACACTTGACGCTGTGACACTTGCACGCATCGGAGGTCTTGCCTTGACCGGCAAGGTGGACTTTTCCGCCATTGTGGCGCTCACAGGCAGCGAGATAGAAAAGCCACACTATCTGAAGACGACAATCGGTGCAGAACTAAGTCCTATACTCTCTGACATGCTGCGCAAGAAAAAACGCAACAAACGAGTTATTTCCGGCAACGTACTTGTGGGACAAATAGAATCGCCTGAAGGCTATCTACATTTCCCGTACAGACAAATCACTGTGATACCGGAGGGTGACGACAAGGTAGAATTTATGGGCTGGGCATCATTCTCACCAAAAAAGATGAGCGTAAGCCGTTCTTTCCCGGGTCATTTCCTGAGCCGACTTTTCAAGCCGGATGCACGAATAAACGGAGGACGCCGCGCCATGATAATGTCTGGCGAGTATGACGAGGTAATGCCTATGGATATTCTGCCTGAATTTCTCATAAAGGCCATCTTGTCGAGAAATATAGACCAGATGGAGCAGCTTGGCATCTACGAGGTAGTTCCTGAAGATTTTGCACTGGCAGAATATGTAGACACCTCAAAGCTTGAGCTACAGAAAATCGTGGCAGAAGGGCTTGAATATCTCCGTAAAGAACTTGAATAGGTAATAACACATTAAATCGCATATCCCCTTGAAAGCATTAAGGAAATTTTTAGACAAGATAAAGCCACACTTCATGGAAGGAGGAAAGCTGCATGCATTGCGCTCAGTTTTCGATGGCTTTGAGACATTCCTATTCACGCCGACGACGACATCGACGTCTGGCGTGCACATCCACGACAACAGGGACTCCAAGCGCACAATGACCATCGTCATAATCGCATTGCTCCCGTGTCTGCTATTCGGAATGTATAATACAGGCTACCAAAATGCAGTAGCCGCAGGTGTAAGTGACGCTTCATTCCCGGCAATGACAGCATACGGTCTTCTCGCAATATTACCTACAATAGTGGTGACATACCTTGTGGGTCTGGGCATAGAATTTATAGTTGCACAGTGGCGCGGGGAGGAAATCCAGGAGGGCTTCCTTGTTTCCGGATTATTAATCCCGATGATATGCCCAATAGAGACGCCACTGTGGATGATAGCCGTAGCGACTGCATTTGCAGTGATATTCGCGAAGGAAGTCTTTGGCGGTACAGGATATAACTTCCTGAACGTATCCCTTGTTGCTCGCGCATTCCTCTTCTTTGCCTATCCGGCAAGCATGAGCGGCGACAAGGTATTCGTAGCATCAGACAGTATCCTCGGTCTTGGCTACAACCTTGCCGATACATTCACAGGCGCAACACCTCTTGGTCAGGTAGCAACCGCAACAGGAGAAACCGCTATCACAAACCTGAGCGGAAGCGCGATGAGCCTTTGGGACATGTTCCTCGGACTTATCCCTGGTTCTTTTGGTGAGACATCAACCCTGTGCATCCTCATAGGCGGTGTAATATTGCTGGCGACCGGCATTGCAAGCTGGAGAGTGATGCTGTCTGTATTCGCAGGCGGCGCAGTGATGGCACTCATCGCCAATGCCTTTGCCACTCCAACTTATCCCGGTTCAATGCTTGGCGTAGGCGAGCACCTCTGCCTGGGCGGATTTGCCTTCGCGGCAGTGTTTATGGCAACAGACCCTGTTACGGCAGCACGAACCAATACAGGCAAATATATCTACGGCTTCCTGATAGGCGTGATTGCAATCCTAATCCGCGTGTATAACAACGGCTATCCGGAAGGTGCAATGCTCGCCGTACTGTTAATGAACGTATTCGCACCGCTGATTGACTATTGCGTAGTAAGGGCAAATATCAATCGACGACTAAACCGCGTAAAATCTAAAGGCAATGAATAAGCAGAGCAATATCTATACAGTATTCTACATCGTAATACTCGTAGTGGTGGTGGGAACGGCTCTCGCTATCACGTCAATGTCGCTGAAAGACCGCCAGCAGGCAAATGCGGACAATGACCGCCGTCGCCAAATCCTGGCTTCTATAAATATCACTCCCGCTGAGGGCGAAATCCAGGCTGATTTTGACAAATATATAGTGGGACAGGTGGTGATAAATGAAAAGGGAGAGGAGACAGGCAAAGACGCTTTTGGGGTGAATGTAGCCGCACAGGTAAAACTGCCTTCAGAAGAGCGTCAGCTACCTCTCTATATCTGCAAAATAGACGGCACCACAAAATATATCATTCCGCTGTATGGAGCAGGTCTTTGGGGACCGATATGGGGCTATCTCTCACTGAATGAGGACGGAAGCACTATCTATGGCGCATATTTCGGACATCAGGGTGAAACTCCGGGACTCGGAGCTGAAATCACTAAGGAATCTTTTTATGGTCAGTTCCCCGGCAAGGAAATCTTCAAGGGAGGACAATTTGCGCCTGTGTCTGTGGTGAAAAACGGACAGAAGCCAACCGGCAATGAAGACTATGTAAACGGCATTTCCGGCGGCACAATCACGAGCAAGGGAGTGAGCGCAATGCTGAGCGATTGTCTTGCACCATATAAGGCATATCTTGAAAAACTTCAAAAATCCAAGTAGTTATGGCAGAGAAACAGACATCAAA
>CALYOL010000198.1 GCA_945231345.1 uncultured Porphyromonadaceae bacterium | reverse complement strand
CTGCGAAGCTGCATCTTGGTACGGGCATACACAGCCAGCCTCGCCACAAATTCCGGTGACACTTTGCTTACGAGTGAGTTTATACGATTAATCCTTTCATCCACATTCTCATAAAAGGAGTCTGACAGCGCAGTAGTAACAACCGCTGTGTATAGCTCCATTTCATGAGTAAGCAAATATGCCTTTTCACCTTCATGGTTTACTGTTTCCATGCTCTGGTTTAATAGTGAATCAAATTTCATAGTTATTTTTAATTATAAGTTAATAAAAATGGGTGAAAGCAACAGGCGCAACGTGACTATACTGTATTCTGCCAACTGAACTACGGTACACAGAATGTACCGGCCGGACTCGAACCGACGACCCCAGTCCTAACGAAGTAACACACTGCTACGGCATTTCACCCACTATTTCAAAAAAAGGTCAAGAACTATTGGCTCATAGAAAGAAACACATAAATTCAAGATTACGAAGCATTCCCATGATACGGCATCCTGACCGTTTTCCTTGTTTCTATTATATCAATTTTCTCTTTTATTATCGTTTTACGGTGCAAAATTACAACACCGCTACGCAGCCTATTTGCGTAGCAAGATTTTTTTCGTTTTTTTTCGTTTTTTTGTGCTAACTATTTTACAAACAGCAAATTTACATAACCCGAGGACGATTCATCGAGTATTCTAAATGATATCATTCTGCAAAATAGACACAAAAAAGGCGTATCCGAGATGGATACGCCTTTTTCGTAGATATGTGTGGGAAAATTTATTTTGCCTCAGCTTCAGGAGCAGGAACTTCGAAATCAACTACTTCAACTTCGAAAACAAGTGTTTCATTTGGCTTGATACCGCCCTGTGGCTGTCCGCCCTCGCCATAGCCGAGATTTCCAGGGATGTAAAGTATCGCTTTACCTCCCTTGCCGAGGAGCTTAAGACCCTCAGAGAAACCGGCAACAACACGGTCAACGTTAAATTCTATTGCTTCACCCTTTGAGTTGTCAAATTCAGAGCCATCGATGTGCTTGCCAACATATATAACCTTTACATTGCTTCCGTCTGCCACCTTTTCGCCTTCACCCTCTGCAAGGATTTTGTAAGAGAGACCGCTTTCAGAAGTCATAATAGCACTGTCTTCAGCCTTCAGCTTTGCTACATATTCTTTTCCTTCTGCAAGATTCTTCTCTGCCTCAGCTTTAGCTTTTGCTTCCTCTGCTGCACGGATTTTCTTCTGGAGTGTGTCGTTGAGCTGTTGGAACTTCATGTAAAGAGTCTGAATATCAAGAGAGTCTTTATATGCCTTTGATGCAATTTCGGCAATCTTTGCAGGATTAACCTTTACACCAGACTTACCCCAATTGTGTGCCTGATAAACATTCTGGATACCGATAGAGTAACCAAGCATGTATGCCACATTTGCTGTGTCAAGTTTAGCGGCTGCGTTATATCCGCGTAGGAATTCATCTTCATTAAATTCATCACCAAACTGAGCTTTCATCTGTGGCTGTTGCATTTTGAGCTGCGTACCCTGGAACTGACCGAAAGCAAGAGCTAATGAGTCTGCAAACGCCTGGTCTTCTGCTGATGCAGAAGAATTATTGCAGCTTGTTGCACCGAGAACAAGTGCTGCTGCTGAGAGAGCGATAAAAAACTTTTTCATCTTTTGATTTTAAAATATTTAAGAATTTATGTTAATTATATTCATATTTTATGCTTCGATACCAAGGAGCTCTACATCAAAAATCAGAGTAGCATTTGGTCCGATTACATTACCGGCACCCTGTGCTCCGTAAGCAAGTTCTGAAGGAATATAAAGACGCCATTTAGAGCCTACACTCATGAGCTGCAATGCCTCAACCCATCCCGGAATGACCTGAGTCACACCAAAAACGGCTGCCTGTCCGCGCTCTACAGAACTATCAAATACAGTTCCATCTATAAGCTTACCGGTGTAGTGTACTTTCACAGTGTCGTTAGCCGCCGGTTTTTGTCCGTTACCTTCAGTGATAACTTCGTATTGGAGCCCGCTTTCAAGGGTCTTTACTTCAGGACGTTTTGCATTCTCTTCAAGGAAAGCCTTGCCCGCAGCAGCGTTCACCTTTGCCATCTCAGCCACAGCAGCATTTTGCTTTTCCTGGAGCTGAGTGAAGAAGTATTGAATAACCTGTTTAGCTTCGTCGTAAGACATTTTTGGAGTAGCCCCATCATAAACTGCAGCAACACCATCAGCAAAGTCCTGACAGTCAATTTTTTCAATACCGGATGACTTAAAATTATTGCCCATGCTCATGCCCAAGGCGTAGCTGAGGCGGTCTAATTCTTTGTTTTCTTTATTTTCCATTTATTATCAAGGTGTATAATTCCAAAATTCGGCGCAAAGTTAGCACATTTAGTTTAATTCATAGTAATATTTTTTGCAAAAAATGCTAAAAACAGTGAAAATCACCAAATTTTCTCGCCATATCATTCGCAACTTCACATAAAAAGCCATTGATGGCTCATTCAAGATGAAACATATTGCGCATATATTTATAACAGCCACCAACAAATAGTATAAATATACCAATTTTACATCATATTTAGTTAATATAAGTTAAATAATGCATATTATTTGCATAAACAAAACATAGTATATAATTTTGTTGCATAAATAATCAATCACGATATAAAATATTTACATTATGCAGGACTCAAAAAAATACATACTCCGCGAGCAAGACATACCAACAGCATGGTATAACGTATTGACCGACATGCCTAATCAGCCGGAACCACTCATTCATCCGGCAACACATCAGCCATTAAAAGCAGAAGACCTCTACCCGATTTTTGCAGAAGAATTGGCGCGTCAAGAAATGAACAACACCGACCGCTGGATAGAAATCCCCGAAGAGGTACGCGAGATGTATAAAATATGGCGTCCTACACCGCTGGTGCGCGCCACAGGACTGGAGCGCGCACTTGACACCCCGGCGCGAATATATTTCAAGAACGAGAGTGTGAGCCCGGTAGGGTCACACAAGCTTAACTCTGCAATTCCACAAGCATACTACTGCAAAAAACAAGGAATCACCAACATCACCACAGAAACAGGTGCAGGACAATGGGGCGCGGCACTGTCTATGGCTGCACGACACTTCGGGCTGGAGCTGGCAGTGTATATGGTGAAAATCAGCTATAACCAAAAACCTTACCGCCGCTCAATCATGCAGACATACGGCGCAGAAGTAATTGCATCACCAAGTATGTCCACAAAAGCTGGGAGAAAAATAATTACGGAGCATCCAAACTATCAGGGCTCGCTCGGAACAGCAATCTCCGAGGCCGTTGAACTTGCCACCAGTACACCAAACTGCCGCTATACACTCGGCTCTGTGTTAAACCATGTGTGCATGCATCAGACTGTAATAGGACTTGAGGCAGAAAAGCAAATGGA
>CALYOL010000197.1 GCA_945231345.1 uncultured Porphyromonadaceae bacterium | reverse complement strand
ACAGTGTCAGCGTCTCGAATTTATAGAATTTGCCAAACTCTGTCTCAAATGCCGGAACGGTCAATACCAGGTTTTCACAGCGTATGCCATGTTTCCCCTCGCGATACAGTCCTGGCTCATTGCTTGTTATCATGCCTGGCGTGAGGAAATATGGCACGGTGTTGAGGCGGATGCTCTGCGGACCTTCATGCACATACAGGAAATGCCCTACGCCGTGTCCTGTCCCATGCAGATAGCTCAGCCCGTTTTTCCATAGGAATTGGCGCGCAAGTGCATCAAGCTGGTCCCCGCGCGTCTCCTCCGGGAAGATGGCTGTGCCAAGTGCTATATGACCTTTCATTACGAGAGTAAAATCTGTTTTCTCCTCTTTTGTCGGCGTCCCAAGGCTGATTGTGCGGGTGATGTCCGTTGTGCCGTCATAATACTGCGCTCCGGAGTCTATCAATAGCAGCGATTCCTTGCCTATGGTCGCATTGCTCGCCTCGTCTGCCTCATAGTGCACTATCGCGCCATGGGCTCCATAGCCCGCGATTGTGCCAAAGCTCAGGTCAAAATACAATGGCTGCTTCATACGCTCTTCCTTGAGGATTTCCGCAACGCACATTTCCGTCAGCTTCTCGCCTTTCTCTATCGCTGCCTCTATACGACGGAAACCGCGCACCAACGCTATTCCGTCGCGCACCATCGCATCGCGCTCTCCCTGCACCTCAACCTCGTTCTTGCAAGATTTCAGCATTGCCACAGGAGAAACTCCCACAACTGCCTTTTCACCAAGCTGTTGCAATATTGCATAGCATGTATGCTCGCCGTCGATATATACTTTTTCGCTCTTTATATTTGCCACGAAGTCCGCAATCTCGCCGTATGCCTTCACTTCAACGCCTTTTGATGAAAGATAATCTCTCACCTCGTCATCAACCTTTTCCGGCATAGTAAACAGTGCGCTCCCGTTTGCCGAGAGGTATAGAAATGCCGTTGCCACCGGATTGCAGTTCACGTCGCTGCAGCGGATATTAAGCACCCACGCTATCTCGTCAAGCGATGATATCAGAGTTTCACCAACCCCTGCCGTACGCGCAAGAACTTCACTGATTTTTCTCTCCGCTTCCTTCCCCGCGTACTTCATCTCGTGAATGAATATCTTGTCAAGCGGAAGGCTCGGGCGGTCGCTCCACAGCTTATCCACAACATCCACTGTCGTGTCAAGGCTTATTCCTTCAGCCTCAAATGACGACTTCATTGCCTTTACCTTGTTGATGGAAAACAGCCATCCGTCTATGCCGATTACATTGCCCCTCACAAGTTGAGACTTCAGATAGCTTTCTATACTCGGAGTCGTCGGCAGACCGTCTTTCATCAGTTTTATATCTGTCCCCTCAAGCTGCTGTCCCGCCTGGAGAAAATAGCGTGAGTCTGTCCATAACAGTGCCTCGGAAAGTGTTACTACAAGTGTACCCGCGCTCCCCGTAAATCCACTGAAATATCGGCGAACCTGCCAGTGAGACGCAAGGTATTCACTCTGATGTGGGTCTGACTGGGGTATTATTATCGCATTCAGTCCACGACTTTTTATCTCTCCGCGCAATAGCTCTATACGAGATTTAATTTCTTCTTTCATCGTCTTTGATTTTTTATTTGATACTGCAAAAATACTCATTTTGCGCCAATCTCGCAATTTATAGCCCACTTTTTCACATTTATCCCTCTCTACACCTTTCTCATACACTCTTTTTTCTTTTCTATACCGCTAAATTTTCTTACCTTTGCAAAAAATATCTATAATCAACAAATTTTTCTCAAATGGAACAAATTAAACCTGGCAAATACGTGGAAGTAGGCTACGACCTTTTCCGTATTGATGAAGATGGCACTGAAACTCTCATGCACCAAACCGACGCGGAAGAACCCGAAGCTTTTATCTTCGGTGTTACTCGTGGACTTATCGCACCTCTCGAAAAAGACCTCGACGGCAAAGTCAAAGGCGACGCTTTCGACGTTGTTGCTAAGCCTGCCGAAGCTTTCGGTGAATACGACCCTGAACAAATCGCCACGCTCGAAAAATCTATATTCATGGTCGATGGAAAATTCGACGACGAGGTTATTAAGCCCGGTGCTCTTATCCCTATGATGACCGCTGAAGGTTTTCATATCACCGGACTCGTTAAAGACGTCAATGGCGAACAAGTTATTATGGACTTCAACCACCCTCTCGCCGGCAAAAGCGTTCGACTCAAAGGTACAATCCTCCTCGTCCGCGACGCCACTCCTGAAGAGCTTCAGCCTGCTCATGGCTGTGGCTGCGGTTGCGGCGACTGTGGACACGACCACGACGCTTGCGGTTGCGGCGACTGTGGCGACGGATGCTGCCACTAATGGCTAATTCACAAATTTATCAGGCGGATGTGTACTTCTCACATCCGCCTGTTTTTTTTGACCCATAGGCCTCATCTTTATATCATAATTATTATATTTTTATAATGCAAAAGGGGCAGACGCCGGTTAGCATCTGCCCCTGTATAGAGATTTTTGAGAATTTTTACTCAATCACATAGTCTGTGACGCCCTTGAAGCCGGGAACCTGGAAGTAAGCCTCCACATTTCCGCAGAGTTTCACTTTCTTCTTATAGTTGCCCTTGTTCTGGTTGAGGTTCAAAGCATCACGAACCGCGCCGGAAGGCAACTGTACTGGTACACACTTCTTGTAGTCTGTTTCGTCTGCTGAGGCTGCAATCAGAATATTTGACTTGCTTGTAGACTCACCATTGAAATTACATCCTACTGTGATATCTGCACCGTTAACCCAGCCTACTATATAGCCTTCTACCCATACGCCCGTGCCTGTTGCACTGCCGGCGATGATTTGGTCTACTGTAAATGGCTTATCTTTTGTGCCACCATCGCCCGGTGTTGGTTCCGGCTCTGGTGCTGGTGTATCACCGCCACTTGATGGTGTGCCGTCCATTTCATAGAGGAATGGGCGTTCGCCTGATTCTGAATCGTATGCGCCGAATGATGTGTATTGTGAAGAATACTGAATCCACTTGCCGGTTCCCGCATTCTTGATTTCAAACGTGCCATCGCTCTGAAGGGTCGGTACCCATACAAATGTTTTGTCATTTGTATCTACTGCATCTCCCATCTGGAAGCTGTTATATGTGCCGCTCATATACAGGTAGCGTCCATTCGCATCCTTGATATTGTAGCCGCCTGACACTGCCTCGAATGTGAAGCCAAGGTTTGCTCCTGCATTGATTACGCCTGCACTTTCGGTCACTGCCTGAGTGTATAGCCAGCCAAAACCCTTTGTTGCATCCACCGGAGTCGCTGCTATGCCTGCACTCGGGATATAAAGCATATATGCCTTGCCGCCTACTACCTTGCTTGCCTTTGCATACTTCTTGTCGCCACCGGGTGCTGGGGTGTCACCACCGCCTTGACCGTCTATCTTGTATTC
>CALYOL010000196.1 GCA_945231345.1 uncultured Porphyromonadaceae bacterium | reverse complement strand
ATTATAGGTTGTTGTTGAGGAATTGTGTGATTGCGAAGTCTGTGGCGAGACGGAGCCGGATGGTGGCGGTAGTTTTGTTGAGTGGGAGTTCGGGATGAAATTGTGTTGTGTCTATTATTGATTTTTTGTTTTGGGTAGGAATATTATCTGTTTTGCCTGCGATGATAGCGAATTTTGAGTTGATGTTGGCGGCAGTGTTCATAATAGCGTGTGGAACTTTCCCGAGTATTGATTGTGTGTCGTAGCATCCTTCGCCGGTGAGAATGAGGTCTGGTTGGTAGTGTTGAATGCCATATTTTTCTATTAGGAATTGTGCGCCGAGTTTTATGTTTCCGAATAGTTGTGCGAAAGCGAATGATAGTCCGCCTCCTGCAGCTCCGATGGTTTGTGCAATGCTGTTTTTTCTATTCCATTTTGCTGTGGTAGTGATGTGTTTTATCATTTGTCTTAGAAATGGCATCTGAGATGGTTTTAGTCCTTTTTGGGGAGCGAAGAGAGTCATGTCTTGACCGTCAGGTCGCAATATGTCGTTTTGAACGTCGCAAAGTGCGAAGTGCGAGTTTGAGTCTTGGTTTGCGATGTCAGGGAGTATAAATTCGTCGAAGTGCAGGTAGTTGCGAGGCGTGAAAATTTCATCTATGATATGTCCTTGATATTTGCATAGCATTCCCATAGCCTGGAGGAATCCGATGCCGCAGTCTACGGTTGATGTGCCTCCGATGCAGAGGATTGTATTCTGATATTCTTTTGTGAGGTGTGAGAAAATACATCCGAGGGAGTATGTGCTGACGTCTAAAGGACAGAGAGGGGATTTTACTTTTTGCAGCCCGATGATTTCGGCGCTTTCCAGGATTGCGCAAGTGTCGGTTGCATAATATTTGAAAGAGACCTCTTCATTATATGCGTTTTTGGTGGTGCTGGTGAATGGGATTGCGCCCATGTTTTTTGCGAGAATTTTGGCGGTCCCTTCACCTCCGTCTGCCATAGGGCAGATTTTTATTTCAGCGTCGGGAAGTCTGCGGCGGACTATATCGCACATAATATCAGAGGCTTCTTCGGCGGAGAAGAAGCCTTTGTATTTATCCGGGGCGATAACGATTTTCATGAAATAGTTTGAACTATTCGACGTTGTAGTATAAGAAACGCTTTATTGATTTTTTTGGAGTTTTTTCAAATTCTTCCGCCATGATTTTGAAGGAAGCGACTTGCTCGTAAGGAGCGACAATTTTATTTAGCTCAATACGGTTTTCTTCCATTTTAGCGAGGAAGTCGTCGTCTGATAGTCCTGCTCTGTCAACTTCTTCAGTGTCGGGATAAACGAGTGCGATAAGTCCGTTTCCACGCTGAATAACGAGGCTTTCAGAGACGAAAGGCATGTTGTTTAGCTTAGATTCTATTTCTTCCGGGTATATGTTTTGTCCGCTGGCAGATAGAATCATAGTCTTAGAACGTCCCTTTATGAAAAGAGTTCCGTCGGCACTGCGAACGCCCATGTCGCCGGTGTGTAGCCATCCATCGTCGTCGATGACTCCGGCGGTAGCTTTATCGTTTTTATAGTATCCTACCATTGCGTTTTGTCCTCGGACGCAAATTTCGCCAGGTATGTTTTCCGGGTCAGGGCTGTCGATTTTGCTTTCCATGTTAGGAAGCGTTCGCCCGCAAGACGTAGGGATGAAATCTTTGTAGTGAGTGTAGCTGATGAGCGGGGCGCATTCCGTCATTCCGTATCCGACGGTGAAGGGGAATTTTATTTTGTGAAGAAATTCTTCGACTTCGGCGTTAATAGGAGCTCCGCCAACGATAACTTCTTCAAAATGTCCGCCAAAGGCTTCGATTAGTTTGTTTCGTATTTTGCCGTAAATGACGCTGTCGAGGAAAGGAATTGCGAGAACCCAACGAATATGCCTCTTTGTAATCATCGGAACAATCTGCTTTCTGTAGATTTTCTCGAGGATTAGTGGAACGCATATTACGAGGTTAGGTTTAACGTCGGCGAGAGCCTTTAATAAGAGCTTAGGTGCCGGAGTTTTCCCAAATATTGTAAGGTGAGCACCTTCGGCGAGCGGCACGAGCATATCGAAAGCGCATCCGTAAGCGTGTGCGAGCGGGAGGAAAGAGAGGCAGTGAGAACCGGGCCAGTAAAGTTTTTCTTTAATTCCGAAATAGATGTTTCCGGCGAGGTTGTCGTATGTGAGCATAACGCCCTTAGAGAAGCCTGTTGTGCCGGAAGTGTAGTTTATGAGTGCTATTTCGTGAATATCTCTCGGCTCATATATGATATGTTCTTTTTTAAAACCGTCGGGATATTTTTTGTCGAACTCGTCGTTTAGCGCTTCGTAAATTTCAGATATATCGTTATTTTCGCTTCGGTCAGCAATAAGTCGGCAGTTGTCGAGGGAGAAAATAGCTTCAATGTGTTGCAGGTCGTCGAGTTCGATTGGCTCCCAGTTAGATTCGCTGACGAAAAGAAGTCGGGCGTCGGAATGATTTATGATATGTGTAGAGTCGTGAGGGTTGAAGTCGTTAAGAATAGGCACGACAACAGCTCCGTAAGTTATGGTTGCGAAAAATGTAGTAATCCATTTGGGGGTGTTCTTTCCGAGGAGTGCGATTTTGTCGCCTTTTTTGATTCCGACATTTGAAAACAGGATGTGAAGCTTGGCGATTTCAGCGGCAAATTCGCCGTAAGTAAGATTATCGTCAGTTCCGTAAAGTGATAGAGCCGGTAGGCTGAAGCTGTTGCGGAAACGTTCGCTATATAATGAAATTATGTCCTTTTCCATGGGTAATGGTGAGTTATCGTTTTTATGTTTTTGCAAAGTTAATAAAAATTTCGTTTATACGGCATTATTCGCACTAAAATGTAATAAGCAGTGGGGATTGAGTGTTGAATAAAGAGCGAAAGACGGTTTGTGAAGCGAGAGGGTGTGATTTAACATTTTTTATTTTGATTAATTGAAAATAAATGTTCAGAATGATGGAAATTCAAACAAAAATTATTACTTTTGCAGTGCAAAAAAGAAATGCAAAGAAATTATTCCAATAAGTAAGATAATTCACTAATATTTTATCATAAATTTTTAACCAAAAAGTAGACAATGCCGCGAGGCTACGTCTGAAATGACTTAAAAAATGGAGAACGAAGAAAAAAGACCGAAAAGACCGCGTATAGGCTTTTCAAGACAAGGTTTTAACAATCCGGACAGCCCATTACAGGGTAATTATGAACATGTAGATTATCCTCAGCACCAGAGCGGAGCTGAAGGACAGGGAGAACAAGACACAAATGCACAACAGTCTTTCCCAAGCTCTCAAAATCAAGAACGTAGGTATACACCGAACAATGGCGGCTATCAGCCACGCCAGGGCGGCTATCAGCGTCAGGGTGGTTATCAGCCACGTCAGGGTGGTTATCAGCCACGTCAGCAGTATGGCGGCTATCAGCAGCGTCAGGGCGGCTATCGTCCTAATAACGGCGG
>CALYOL010000195.1 GCA_945231345.1 uncultured Porphyromonadaceae bacterium | reverse complement strand
AGGCAAAGGCGCGTGAAAACGACACTATGATTCGCTCGCGCAAAATTGCCGAAGAGCTGGGGCTTAACATGAAAATTGGTGACGTTGAATACCAAGGCGACGGCAGCAAGGCGATTTTCTATTACATCGCAGACGAGCGCGTCGATTTCCGACAGCTCATCCGCGTTCTCGCCGACGCTTTCAAGGTTCGCATCGAAATGAAGCAAATCGGTGCAAGGCAAGAAGCCGGGAGAATTGGAGGTATCGGTCCTTGCGGACGTCCGTTGTGCTGCGCAAGCTGGATGACTAACTTTGTTTCTGTCTCCACCAGCGCCGCTCGTTACCAAGACATCTCTCTAAATCCGCAGAAACTTGCCGGACAATGCGCTAAATTGAAGTGTTGCCTCAATTTCGAGGCTGACGCTTACGTGGAGTGCGTAAAACGCCTCCCGTCGCGCGAAATCCGACTCGAAACTGCCGACGCTACTTATTTCCACTTTAAGGCAGATATCTTCAAGCGCGAAATCACTTATTCTACAGACAAGTCTGTGCCTGCAAATCTCGTCACAATCTCTGCCGAACGTGCATTTGAGGTTATCGCTATGAACAAGCGAGGTGAAAAACCGATACAACTTAGCGGCGAAGCGCAGAAGACTGAAAAGCCTAAAGGTGAATACGCAGACCTGCTCGGACAAGACGGCATCACCCGATTCGACAAGAAGAAAAAGAAGAAAAAAGGCAACAAGGGCGGACAAAAACAGAACCAGCCGCAACGCACTGCAGACCAGCCGGCTTCTGACCAGCCTACCGCTCAACCTGATGCTGACAACAGCCGCAAAAAAGCTGAACCTAACCCACAGAATACGGCAAATGACACTAACCCGCAAGGCGGAAATCCATCTCAAGACGGAGCGCCTCAAGGCAACCAAGGCGACGGAAACCAGCAGGGCGGAAAGAAAAAGCAATGGCGCAAGTTTGACCGCAGAAAAGACAGAAACCGCGGCGACAAACCTCAGCCACCACAGGGCGAAAACGGTTAGTTTAAACTTTCCATAAATATGAAACTTTTTTTCAAGTCTTTCATAATCTTTATGATGTCATTGTGCTTGAGTGCCTGCGCACCCAAGCGCAATGATTATAGTGAGTTTTCCTCAATCGACGCTAAAGGATGGGCTTACGGCGACACTATCTCTTTCACCGTAACTCACGCGGACAGCATCGCATCCGGAGACCTCATCCTATCTCTTCGCCACACCGACGAATACCTCTACAGCAACCTCTGGCTTTTAGTCTCATACACCGACGACCAAAACCACAGGTTTAACGACAAAATTAACATCAACCTTGCCGATGTTTACGGTAACTGGACCGGAAAAGGCACCGGCATCAGCTTTCAAAAGCAGATTGTGGTAAAAAAGGGACTTAGACACGTCTGTGGGCAACAAGTGAAGGTCGCTCATATCATGCGTACCGACACTCTTGGCGGAATTGAACTTCTCGGTATTGACTTCGTTTCATTAGACAAAGAATAGATGACTTTTGACAGCCTAATCTTCGACATGGACGGCACTATGTGGGATGCCGTTGACTCATATTGCAAAATATGGGACGTTACATCTGACGCTTTCGGCATCTCTCGTAGAGTTTGCCGTAACGAACTGCTTGGTACTATGGGACTTACCATAGACCAAATCTTTGACCGTCTATTCCCTGATTCAGACTTCAACAGAAAAGCATATCTCGCAATGCTCGCTCAAAATGAACAGAATATGATGCCCATTCTCGGCGGTAAGCTATATCCGGGCGTCAAAGCGGGTGTAAAGCGATTATCCTCCCGATACAAACTCTTCATGGCAAGCAACTGCGGCAGTGAAGGACTTCATAATTTCCTTAAATTCACTCATTTAGAGCCGTTCTTTTGCGACACTATCACTTTTGGCGAAACTGGACAGGATAAACCCCACAATATTCGCCTTCTCGTGAAAAAGCACTGTCTCAATAATCCGCTTTACATTGGCGATACCGCCGGAGACTGTCGCTCTGCGCATGCTGCTGGCGTGAAAATGCTACACGTCACATACGGGTTTGGAAAATGCGACGATGCCGACATCTCCGCAGACTCTTTTGATGAATTGACAAATATGCTAATGCAATAGGTAACAATATGATACACAATAATATAACCATACTTAACAACGACGAAGTATTACTTCGCCATTCCCGCATAAAGGCTCTCATGCGCAGCAAGGGCATTGACTTCGCACTCATCACCGACAATGCCACCTTATATTACCTCACAGGACGCGTTTTTGCAGGATATATCGGCATTTATGCTGACGATAACATTGATACTCAATACTTTGTCCGCCGCCCTATCGGGCTTTCGGGCAATGGCATTTCATATATTCGCAAGCCAGAGGACATTCCGGCTATACTCTCATCTACAGCCTTCTCAACTTTCGGGCTTGAACTGGATATACAGCCATATTCTGCCTGCACTCGCCTGGCTAACCTATTTCCGGATGCTAAGATACTGAATATCAGCAGTATTATCCGTCAGGCTCGCAGTGTTAAGACTGTGGATGAGCAAGAAAAGCTCATATTCAACGGAAAGCGACACACGCACGTCTATGGACAGATTCCTTCACTTTTCCATCAGGGCATGACAGACATAGAATTTCAGATTGAAATCGAGCGGCTTTCCAGAACTGAAGGTTGCTTGGGGCAATTCCGAATCTGTGGAAACTCTATGGAACTTTTCATGGCTAACATCCTTGCCGGTGACAATGCCGACAACCCCACTCCTTACGATTTCGCTATGGGTGGAGAAGGTTCTGACTATTCGCTGCCGGTTGGTGCTAACGGCACTATTCTCCGCCCCGGAACAACAGTTATGGTAGACTGCAACGGAAACTATTCCGGATATATGACAGACATGACGCGTGTTTTCGCTATCGGAGAAATCAGCGACATCGCACTCGCCGCTCACCGCTGTAGCATTGAAATCTGCCACACCCTCGAAAAAATCGCAAAGCCGGGAGTGGAAGCAAAGGCGCTTTACGAAAAAGCCATACAAATAGCCAATAATGCAGGTCTTGGCGATTATTTTATGGGACACTGCCAGAAAGCCGGATTTATTGGGCATGGAGTAGGTATTGAAATTAACGAAGCTCCGGTCCTCGCTCCTCGCAGCAGAGATATTTTGGAGGTCGGAAACGTTATCGCCATTGAGCCTAAATTCGTTATCCCGGGCACTGGAGCTGTCGGCATTGAAAATACTTATATCGTAAAAGAAGACGGGCTACTATGTCTCACTTTAGCTCCTGAAGAAATAATTTACCTATGAACCTGAAAGAAAAAATCGACAACGAAATATTTCACCTCGTGGGAGAGACTGCCGACGAGCTTGGACGTGAATGTTACGTCGTAGGCGGATACGTCAGAGACATTATCCTACAGCGTCATTCCAAAGATATTGACTTCGTGACTGTTGGAAGTGGCAT
>CALYOL010000194.1 GCA_945231345.1 uncultured Porphyromonadaceae bacterium | reverse complement strand
TCACCTATGTTCGGCAAGCTCCTCCATTACCTGCAATTAAACTCTCGCCGAGTCAAAATCCGTGACAACGCCGGAAAGCGCTCTTTCGTAATTGACGACGTCCCCACCGTTGAAGAAGCCGTTGCCATCTTCACACAAGTCCTTGAATTATCAGCCATTTAGATACAAAAAGGAGCAGCCTCACAGAGCCGCTCCTTTCCTCTTTAACCAATACTATAACCTATTTTTGGTAAAATTTCTTCCCATTTCTTATCACGATGCCACGGTAGTTTTCATCCACTCGCCTTCCATAAACATCGTATGTATGACCATCGCTATACTGAGGAACATCATATATCACTTCCGCTCCCTCTGTCTGTCCTCCAACCGGGATTGCCAAAATATGCGCCGGATTTATATATACTTTCTGTGGCTCAAATACCGCCTCGCCACTTGGAGTATAGCCATAGAGATAGCCCGCGCTTGCATAAGACCCCGCATCCGTGAAATACACGTTTTTCGTATACGGAGAAACATACACCTCATATGGGCTTTGAAGCTCTTTTATCTTGTTTGTTATCAATTCATTATATATCCCATCCTTATCTGTCATTGTCTTAGGGTCTATTGTCTTTATTGAATATACATACTCGTATGTGTCATATGAAAAAGAGCTTCCTACTGTATAAAACACTTCTCCATCCGTCGTGTTGTATGTACACGGATAGCCAAACACTGTAAAATCCTCTGTCTCACAGTCAAAAACCACCGTCTTTGCTGGTACTTCATAATAATCTCCACATGAATTTATGCACAAATATTGTCCGGCTTGAGACATTTCACCATATAGATTGATACAGCCGGTATCTATCGTCTTTATCTCCGTCATCGTCTCTGCATCTACTACACTGATTGTTGTTTCATATTCATGATTTTCCGAGAATGCATAGCCGCCCGTATTTGCCACATATAGCTTCCCTTTGTAATACCTTATTCCCTCCGGCTCCCAGCCTACTTCACACGTCGCAACTATTGCCTTTGTACTTATATCTATTTTCGCAACATATCCTTTGGTAAAGGTTGTAGTGCCACATTCATGTGCATATGATGTGACATACAGGTAGTTACCATTAGCACACATGCGCCTGTTGTTTGGGATATCCTCCGTTGCCCCTACATCATGCCCCTCCGAATCTATAAACTGTATGATATTTGACCAGTTTACGCATATCGCTATTAGGTTATCATTTATCTGCAAGATATCATTGGGCGTATCTCCCAGCTTTTTGTTATTTACTGTGCGAAACCACTTGTTTGTCATTTCTCCTGACTCCGCATTATAGTATGACAACTGACCATTATCGCTCTGCCAGTTACCTTCGTTACACACTATGAGGTTATCTTTAACCTCTGATGCCATGACTGTGGAGCAGCTGATTGTCAAAGCTGCTGCCACAAATAGTAATTGTTTTTTCATTTTGTTTGAAATTTTTATAGTTGGATTTTTATTGTCCCCATATACCTCCGCCCGGGCATTGGCCAGCGCTGTATCATCTCGTATGGCTTGTCAAATATATTCTGACATTCAACCTCCGCTATCAATTTTCCAAGCCGATAACTTACCTTCAAATCTACACACGAATAGGCCGACAGCGGCTCCTCTATCGCATTTTCCGACGTCCAATATCGCTTATCTACAAACATATAAGACAACGAACCTGACAGTTTTTTCCATTCCAAGGAATATATCGCACTGAACGTCCATCGTGGTGAATAAGCTATATAGTCGCGATAGTCATCCCCCTCCGGATTTGTCATATTACGGTCATCTTGATATGCTCCGCTCACAAATAGAGTATGACACCTATACCAAATATTGGCACTCATATCTATGCCCATACACCGTGTATAGCCATAGTTCAGCATTGTCCACTGAAAAGAACCCTTCAGGGGCAGGCACACTATCCTGTCTGTCACCCGATTATAATATCCGTCTATCTGAAATGTCATATATTCATTCGAATAGCTCACTCCAATATCATACTGCTTGGTATACTCCGGCTTTAGATTTCTATTTCCTACAAGGGTATAGTACAAGTCATTTAGCGTAGGGGCTCGAAACACTGACTTGTAAAAAGACCTGATTGATATTTTTCCATTTATGTCATAAGAAACATGTGCATCCCATGTATAGCGGTGAAGCGGCTCTCCTCCTTTATACGTATGGTCGGTAACTCGTGTATATAGACCACTCCCATTGATTGTAAGGCCACGGTATTTATATATCGCTGACAAAGAGGTCTTATTATCCATACGCCATACATAGCGAAATCGCTTTACGTCTGTCGTCAGGTCTGACCATCTCAAGTCGCTCGATGCCGACAAACTTAAATGACTGTAAACATACGACATTGATAATCCTCCATACACATCTTGCTGGTGATAGCGGTTATTGCTATGCACACTCATATTTTCCGGATAGTCCGACCGATAATGCAATTCATCATTCGCATATTTTAATATTCCCCTTATCCCTATCGACTTAATTCTTTTCTTATAAGACAACTGACTGAAAAAATTATGGTCCCACTCTCTACCTACGTCACTGTATTTGTCCGACAACCTCCTTACAACACCGCCGGGCAACCCTCGATATGAGTTGAAATAATATGTATGCCACTCAAATCCTTTATAAAACAGACAGCTTTCTAATCTCAGCATATCTATATCGCTGTTCCTTCTACGTCCTACCGTGTCTTCATACTCTGTCTTGTAGCGAAATGGATAGTCTCCATCGCTATGCACATACTGCGCATCTATAAAACCATAGTCCTTATAGCTATACGTCGCCCCTATTCGATGCGTTCCAAATGACCCTTCTGACAATGTCCCGGTAAACGTCGTCTTTTCCGGACGTTTGGTCTTCAAATACACCGTCGATGCTGACGAATACTCGCTCGCCATCATCAGTTGCTCTACCTTATTGGAATTATACAACGATACTGACTCAAGCGTTGACAGTGAATATTTTCCTAAATCAACTGTCCCGTTCTGAGCATTCGTTATCCTCACTCCGTCTAAATATACCCCAACATGCTGAGACCCAAGAGACCTTACGTTTACCGTCTTTTGACCTCCAAGTCCTCCATAATCCTTTATCTGAACACCTGACATGTACTTCAGTGCATCCGCTACTGAACTTGATGCAAGATTGTCTATTTGTTGATGAGATATTGTCTGATGCGGGGTCAGGCTCTCTACAGATTTTGCCGTTACTGTCACTTCGCCAATGGAATACACCGAGTCCGTCATAGACTTCGGTTTTAATTCCTCTGCCCCTGACGAAAACACCCACGCATGCATAATAGCATACGCTACGCACACTTTAATAATGTCTTTCATTATGTCATACTTTATAAGACCGAATGTCCGTGTCCCCGCGGACAAATCTTACTCAAATGGCAGGTCTTCTGACTCATCTCCCTTGAGCCACTGTCTTCCCGGATTTTTTGTAATTCGTATGACTTGAATTACTCCAGTGACTTATCTGTGGC
>CALYOL010000193.1 GCA_945231345.1 uncultured Porphyromonadaceae bacterium | reverse complement strand
TTTTACACCTTCGGCATATAGCCTTATTGTGATAAGATGTAGAAATTGTCTTTGTAGTTTTACGTCGCAAATTTAGGTCAAAAATTACAAATAAACAAATAAATACCCCATTTTTTTCAAGAAAAATATTAATTTTGCAACAATTAAAAAAATTTAATCAACATGAAACGCATTTTAGGCATAGATGCCGGGACCAACAGTTTAGGCTGGGCTGTTGTGGACAGAGATGAAAACGGCGTATTCTCGCTGATAGACAAAGGCAGCCTCATCTTCCAGGAAGGTGTTAAAATAGAGAAGGGTGTAGAATCATCCAAGGCTTCAGAAAGGACCGGATACAGGTCTTCCCGCCGTCATTATTTCCGACGTAGGCTACGCAAGATAGAGGTGCTCAAAGTGCTTGTCAAGTATGGCTGGTGCCCATACCTGACAGATGAAGACCTAAAAGGCTGGAAACAAAGGAAAGTGTATCCGTTGCGTCCGGACTTTATGGAGTGGCAGCGAACAGACGAGAAAATAAGCAAAAACCCGTATTATTATCGTCATGTATGCCTTAATGAAAAGCTTGACCTTAGTAGCGAAAAGGGGCGGTTCATGCTTGGTCGTGCAATATATCACCTTGCACAACGACGCGGCTTTCTGAGCAATCGTCTTGACCAGAGCAGTGAGGATGAGACAGGAAAAGTGAAGAAAGAGATATCCAACCTTACTCAAGACATGAAGAATGCCGGCTGTGATTTTCTCGGGGACTATTTTTACATGCAATACGAAAAGTATGGCAACAGAGTGAGAATACGCAACCGATATACAGACCGCGAAGAACATTACCGCCGAGAATTTGAGCAAATCTGCAAAATACAATGCCTTACCGAAGAGCAGATTAGTGAGCTTAGCCGTGCACTATATTTCCAGCGTCCGCTAAAGAGCCAAAGACAGGGTGTAGGAAAATGCACATTTGAGCCTACACGTCAACGCTGTTCAGACTCCCACCCAGAATATGAGCGATTCCGCATGCTCTCTTTTATCAACAACATCAAGATTTTAGAAGCGAGCAAGGAGAATGCTCAGTTGCGTCCACTGAACAGGAGTGAGATAGAACAGATACGCGATTTGTTTTTCAGGAAAAGCAAGCAGAACTTTAGTTTTGAAGATATAGCAAAGAAAATCGCAGGCAAGAATAATTATCGCTACATCAAGGATGAAGGATTTCAAGCATTTGCATTTAACTATCGAATGACTCAATCCGTATCCGGCTGCCCTACGATACAAGCTCTAAAATCTATTTTCGGCGAGGACTATGAGCAAGGAATTGCAGAAAGATACCTCAAAGGGAACGGGAAAGATGTAAGCGAAATGGTAAACGACGTGTGGAACGTAATATACAGTTTTGCAGACGATGAACACCTCATCAAATGGGGAAAGGAAAATCTTCAGCTGACAGACAAAGAAGCAGCGTCTTTTGCAAAAATTCGTCTTAGCCACAGTTTTGCATCTATCAGCCTGCATGCAATCCGCAAGATTTTGCCATGGCTTGAACGAGGGTTTATCTATTCGCATGCTGTACTTATGGCGAAAATTCCTGACATCGTAGGGAAAGAGATATGGCAGAACAGAGGAGAGGAAATAACAGCGGAATTGTCTGAATTGATTTGCGGATTTAATGCAGCAGACACAAAGACACAAGGCACGCTGGAAATGTGCATAAAAGATTATTTGCTAAATAATTTTGACTTACGTCCAGGTGCTGTAGAAAAGCTGTATAACCCATCAATGATAGAAACGTATCCAGATGCACAACCCGATAAAGATGGTATCTTTCTATTGGGAAGCCCACGCACAAATGCCGTAAGAAATCCAATGGCGATGCGTTCACTCCATGAAATACGGAAAGTGGTGAATATGCTGCTAAAGAAGAGAATTATCGACCGCACTACTGAAGTTCACATAGAGTATGCCCGAGAGCTTAATGACGCCAACAAGCGCGCAGCGATAAGCAGATGGAATAATGAGCGGGAAAATCTCAGGAAAAAATATGCGGCAGAAATTGTAAAAGTCGTAAAAGAGGCAACGGGCAGAGATATTGTACCTACAGATACAGACATACTGAGATATGAACTATGGGAAGAGCAAGGGCATAAATGTCTGTATACCGGCGAAGAGATAGGCATAACAGACTTTATATGCGAAAATCCAAAATACGACATTGAACACACTGTGCCACGTAGCCAGGGAGGAGACTCAACAAGAGAAAACCTGACATTGTGTTCCAGCAAGTATAACCGCGATGTAAAGAAGTCAAAACTGCCATCAGAACTGGCGAATTACCATGACATAATTGAGCGTATAAGACCATGGAAAGAGAAGATTGAGAAACTGCAAAACGAAGTGGACAAAATAGTAACGTTTGCCTCCATGGCAAAGCCGGTGAAGGACTCAAAGCTCCAGAAACGCCACAAGCTCCGCCTTGAACTTGACTACTGGCGTGAAAAATACCGCCGCTTTGAGATTACAGAGGCAGACCAGGGCTTCAGCCGTAGACAAGGTGCAGGAATTGGACTTGTAGGGAAATATGCAGGACTATATCTTAAGTCACTGTTTCATGACCCCCAAGACCGTGCAAAGACGGGAGTGAGAGTTGTAAAGGGAACTACAACTGCAGAATTCCGCAAAATGTGGGGACTTCAGGATATCTACGAGAAGAAGAGCCGAGACAATCATATCCACCACTGCATTGACGCAATAGTAATAGCGTGTATCACGCCCGGCGACCATGCCAAAGTAGCTCGCTACTACCGCGACCTTGAAGCATACGAGATTGGACAACAATCTAAACCTGTCGCAGAAAAGCCATGGGCAACTTTTACAGAAGACTTGCTTTCACTTGAGAAGGAAATCCTGGTGGTTCATGACACTAAGAACAATCTAATAAAGCGAGCAAAGAAAAGGAAACGTCTATCCGACGGGAGAATAGTTTATGAACAAGGAGATTCAGCTCGCGGTGTATTGCATAATGAAACGCTTTACGGAGCAATAGAGCGAGATGGCGAAATAAAGTATGTGGTAAGAAAGCCGGTGTCATCACTCACACCATCAGATTTTGACAAAATCGTGGATGACGCAGTAAGAGGAGCTGTAAAGGCAGCCTATGAGTTTGGCGGAAAGGAAGCACTCTCAGGAGATATTTGGCTAAATAAGGAAAAGGGAGTTAAAATAAAGAAAGTGAGGATATATGCGACATCTGTAACAAAGCCACTTCATATCAGACAGCATAGAGATGTGTCTGTAAAAGAATATAAACGACAAGTTCATGTAGCAAATGACTCAAACTATATCATGGCTATCTATGAGGGCGAAGTTAAAGGAAAGCCAAAGCGAGACTTCCAGATTTTCAGCAATATACAGGCTGCAGACTATTGCAGAAAGAGTCGTGGTGAAACAAAGCCAATGATTCCTGAAGTGAGCAAAAACGGTTTTCCTCTAAAATGGACGTTAAAAGTAGGACAGCACGTGATACTCTACGAAAATTCGCCGGAAGAAATCAATTTTGATGATGTAAAGGATGTTGCAAAGAGGCTGTATTA
>CALYOL010000192.1 GCA_945231345.1 uncultured Porphyromonadaceae bacterium | reverse complement strand
GAAATGAGTCGCGACATCCTCGACTACTTCAATCCCGACCTGCTGAATCCATAATACAACAAATGTTAAATGTTAAATATCATTTGGAAGTGAAAAAATATTTGTTAAGGCATTCTTTTTGACAAAAAAATTTACTATATTTGCAAAATGATGAAAGAAACGGAAAAATGGAAAACAGCAAACCCATTTTTGTCACTTAATGACGTGTGTTTGAGGCGCCTGCGTTTTTCGTTTCATATATTAGAGAATTAAACCATAATACCATAGCCTTTAAGGGCGTCAAAAGGCTTTTAAATGAAACGTCATGGCACTTATTGATTGCGCATCATGGAAACCCGAGGGTAGTGAATTCGTATTTGCATACCGCTATCCACAAACTAATCTAAGTACTTACACTCAGCTTGTGGTACATGAATCACAGGAAGCGTTCCTCTTCAGTAAAGGACAGCTGATGGGAAAATTTGGACCTGGAAAACATACTCTTGACACAGAGAACTTGCCTCTACTGCGAAACCTTTTCGGAATACCATTTGGAGGTAAAAACCCATTTACGGCAGAAGTATGGATTGTAAACAAACTCTACCCGACAAACCTTGACTGGAGAATATCGAACATTAACGTTCTCGATACCGATTTCGGCGCATATATTCCACTGAAAGCGAATGGGCAATATGGTGTAAACGTGGAGAATTCAGAGAAGTTTCTCATAAAGATGGTTGGCACCAAAAACGTGTTTACCGCACGCGACATGCAGAGCCAGGCTCAAGGCGAATTTGCATCAAAGTCTAAAAGCGCCATCGTGCAGTTTATGACGGGAAACAATGTCGGATTTATGGGTATAAGCGCACACCTTGACATGCTGTCAGAATACATAAAGTCTTCAATTACAGATTTCTGGAAAGAATATGGTCTGTGCCTGAATAAATTTTACATAAATGAAATAGCTGTAGACGATTCTACGCCCGAAGGAAATAAAATACTTAATGCGCTCGCAAACCGTTCATCTCAGGCAATATCAGGACATTCATGGCAGCAAGAGCAAATGTTTGCCGTGGCAAACAATGCTGTAGAGCAAATGGGCAATGCACAAGGAGGAAACGGGTTGATAGCCGGACTTATGGCAATGAACATGATAGGCGGAGGAAACGGCGCGGGACTTGGAGTGGGAATGATGCAGCCCCATGGCAATCCTGGCAGCTTCCAGCCCGGCGGCGCGCAGCAGCAAGGCTATATGGGAAACATGGGTAGCACCCCAATGCAACAGAACCAATCACGTCCTCGCGAGATATATTGCGCAAACTGCTCGAAAAAACACCTCACCACCGAGCGTTTCTGCCCTCACTGCGGCTCCGAATACAATCCTTGCCCTAATTGTGGGTCAGACAATCCGAAAAACGCCCGCAGATGCGTAAGCTGCGGCACACAGCTGTATGGTGGAGCATCGTCATGCTGTCCTAACTGCGGAGCACAGCTTTCACACGGAGCGAAATTCTGTCCAAACTGCGGAGCACAGCAAGCGGTAGTGGGAGGAAACTGCTGCTCACGCTGCGGAGCCGTGTTGCCAGACGGAGTAAAATTCTGCCCACAATGCGGCATGGCAAGATAAATTTACAAACCTAAAACTAATCCGTATATGAACACAAAAGACCTCCTGAGATTTGGCATAGTACTATTTGGCGCAGTGCTGATAGTAATATGCTACATGATATTTGGCGACACACTGCCTACAGACGTCAAAGTGCTGGATATCATAGTTACCTGCCTCATTTATAGCCAGGCAGCGTATTTCATCATTTTCCCGTTAGTAAACCTGCAAGACCCGGCAAAAAAAGATGTAGGGACGCTGGGTTTACGTCTTTACGTTCTCCAGCTCATCGCGATAGCAGCTATTGCAGTAATGTTGTCTGGCAGATTGTTTGACATGACGTTTAAGTACCAGCTCATCGCACACCTGATAATCCTGTTTTTCTTCCTCATCGGCGCATATTCAATAGTTGTGACCGGGAGCAAAGTGGAAGAAGTGTATGCACAGGAAAAAGAAAAGTCAAATGCAAAAATGCAGCTCAGATATGCAGCAGAAGAAGCGTATTCAGTCATTTCCACTATCACCGGCGCAGAACCTCAGGTAGTAGAGCAAATGAAATCCATTTCAGAAAACGTCAGATACATGCTTCCGCCTGACAACGACCATAAAAAAGCAGTATATTTACAGCTGACATACCGCATAGAAGACATCCGAGTCATGGCAAGAGAATATTCAAGGCACAAGGAATCTATTGCACAGACAATAGAGCAGATAAAAGTCTTATACGACCGTTATCAGAGAATGCGTTAATAATTATCAATTCTTTATAATTATCAATTCTTTTATACATTTACACATGGGAAAGACCGGCAAAATTTTCAGTGATTCGAGCAACATTTACGAAGACCAAGCCCGAATCGTATTTGGCTATTATGAAAAAGCCGCAGAAAGAATCGTAAGACAGGAAGAAGCTCTTGAACAGGAAATTGCAAACCTGGAGAACGACATTCTTGCAGTAGAAGAAAAGAAAAAAGACGTATGGAAATGGCTCTTGACAATCATCCTGTTTTTCATGTATTTCATCCGCAAAAGTGAATATGAAAAACAAATTGAGGTAATCAACGAGAAAATAAAGGAGAAAAAGCAGCAGCACAAAGACATTTTCCGCGACTACAAGGTAACAAAATTAGGCGTGGCATACGTGCCAGTAGCTCAGCAGATTGCATATGAAGACAAGTGCTTTGTTGTAGACTATACAGGAAACGTGAGCAAGTCGCAAGTGAGTGTGCAAATGTCACGACAAAACGACTTGCTGGTAGAGACAATGTCGCAAATGGAAAACCTGACCCAGCAGGCACCTATCGTGGAGACATCAAACGAATCTGAGACAATAGACACCAATGAATATTCACTATCTATACAAGAAATTAACCAGAGTGACTATGTTGGCAAGCTTGACCGCTCTCTCCGCACAATATCATACTGCATGAACGACACAGAGGTTAAGTCCGTCACACTTCCTCTTGTTGCTGACGGCAGCGAATATATGCAAAACCTCGACGAATATGCTACCAGCGACCTGAACGGGCATCCGGTTGTAGAGGTGTTTGACGAACACAAATACGACAGCGAGGTCAGCGACTTCTGCCAGATAAACAAACTGAAAGACTCTCTTTCAAGCGATACAGAACAGTTTGAAGACGTGTTAAGGCACCTTATGCACACCATGGCAATGTCTGTACAGACTATAAGTGCTATGAAATTAGCTTCTACAGACAAAGTGGTAAAACATTCAAACAATCTTCTTTTCAAAATCCTCAAGGCTCCATACAATCACTACTCCCCTCTCCTTGAGGCTGAAGAAATCGCAAGAATACGTACAGAAAAATTTGACTATTCAGACTCCATACAGGGATATGAGCCATTCCAGCTTCGCGACAGCTCGCGCGTGAGATACAATCTCTTTGCGGAGGAATGGACTGCCGAAGACGGGTCTACAGCCCGCGTGCCATTCGGCGTTCACCAGATTTATGAAGAAATCATCGCTCCTATGGTGCAGAGG
>CALYOL010000191.1 GCA_945231345.1 uncultured Porphyromonadaceae bacterium | reverse complement strand
CAAGGCAGCGGTTTTCCCATTATTCAATCGTCGTATATAATGTCTTGCTGAAAGCAAAGACTAAAATAGCAGTACACTATAGAGGGTAGTGTTTAACCCTGCTCATGTGTACTGCCATTATAACGCTTTTATTCAGATATATTGCTAAATATTACTGTCCGCCAACAAGTTTTAGCGGACAGTAATAATCAAAAATAAGTTTTTGGGTACACCCTCTTAACATTATGAGGGATTTGCATCAAAGCTTTTCTAATTTTTCAGCCTTTTTCTTTTCTCCTTTTTCAGCCTTTTTCTTTTCGCCGTAGCCAAACTTGAATGCCATGCCCATCACTACGTTAATCTTGGCAGATGAAACAGGGACACCCTGCTTTGCATATTTCGTAGGGATATAGTCTGAGCCAATGTAGAAATTGAAGCCTTTCGGGCAGAAATTCATCAGCGCACCGAAGGAGTTGCCAAGGTTTGAGAAAGAGCCGTTGAGAGTGGCGTTAAACCAGCCTGCAGGACGGAAATTTGCGCTGAGCATAACCTCATTCCAAGACTGTATGCCGCCGAAACGGTTTGATGAAAGCACTCCGAAGGAAATCTTGCGCGCAAGGATTGAGTATTCTGCGCCGACGTTAAGAGTAGTGGCGAGCGACTGTGACTTGCTCGTAGAAGATTCGTGGCTGAAACGGACAAGCTCTCGTAAATCGTCTTCCAACTGGTCTCCTTCGCGGTCGAGTGCAGACTCGCCGGTCTCGTCGTCTTCGGCAACGAGATGATGGAAACCGTCAAACTCGAAAGCCTTGTCGGAAAGCACTGCAGTTGTACCTTTCCATGAGATGAAGCCCAGGTCTAAGACAGACGCTGAAAGAGTGAGGTCTCTGATAGGACTGTAAGTGACGCCGAGGTCAATGCCGAAGCCGTTTCCGGCAAGGTTTATCTTTCCAAAGTCCATATCGTCTATTTCTCCATTTTCCTTATAGATAATGTCAAGAGCCTCCGAGTAAAACATTTCGCCTGCTTCGCGGATTGTCCACTTGTCAGCACCCATTGTCACGTCCATTTGATTAATCTTCATGTCGGCATGAGCAATACCTGCGATATATTTTAGCTTGGCACCGATAGACACCTTGCTGCTAAGCGCATGAGAATGTCCGAATGCGAGCTCGGCATAGTTGTTAGTGCGCACCTTCATGTCGCTGATGTCGTATGCGGTATATTCGCCGCCAACCTGTCCACGCTTGGCGAAGTCAAATAGGTCGTAAGGCAGTCCGATGCCGGTGTTTGATTTCACGGAGAGCCCGATAGTGTTGTATCCTCCCCACTTTTTGAAACCCATGGAGAAAATGTCGTATGTCACGTTTGCCTCCATGTAGTTGTTGTCATTAAGTCCTCCAAGAAACTCTTCGGCACTCACCTGGTTGTTAAGACCTGTGACAAGCTCGCCGTTACGCTTAAAGAGAAATTTGTCGAGTCCGATATTGCCGTTCATACCCACTGCAAGTCCGCTGAAACCGGGGATAATGGGCATATTGACATAGTTGTATTCATTTGCAAACGCCGGGTTTAGCTGGTGGCGGTTAGGCATGCTGTCCATGAAATAGCCGGAGTGAGGAGCCTGTGCAAATGCAGTTGCAGACGATAGAACGACGACTGCTGATATGATGATTTTATTTACTTTCATAGTTGTAGAAATTTATTGAGTGAATGATTAGTCTTCATCTTCAGTGATTGTGATACCGTCAGGGATATGTGCGGTCATCTGCACTTTGACGTATTGCGTAGGCTTGAGTACTGATATGGCAGCCTTCGTGTTACCGTCAACCGTGATTTCAATCTTGTCGAGGTCTGCAAATGCACCCTTGACTTTTTCACTGAATTTCATTTCTACGTCTTGTGCTGGAGCGGAGTCATTGCCCGGAGCTACCACGACGTATGGTGTATAGTCTATACGGTCGCTCATGTCTCGTCCGTTCAGGTCGATTGGAGTTAGAGAAATCTTCACTTCAAAAGGCAGAGTACTGGTGACTGTGGCGAAAACCTCCATTGAGGTCACCTTGTCTGAGAAATCCTCGATATCGCTGTTCAGGCCGTCAATAGACTCGCGATAGACGATGTGGCTACCTTCGCCGAAGTCAAACGGCATCTGCATGTCATATTCTCCCACAGCCTTATATGGCTTGCCGAGGACGAGCAGGTGTTGTTCGCTCTTGTCGATTTCCACAGCCGGGTCTATCTGCACAAATTCAGGCACTTGTCCAATGAGCTTGTTGAGGTCCGGTGCAAAAATCTTCGTGTATCCCGCCGGAGCCTGCAGGGTTTCAGAGTTTGTGATGAACAGGTGTGTGCGCTTGGTCTGATTGTATCCGTCTGCCTTTGCCACCGGCACTCTCACACTCACCTGCTGGTTAATCGGCTGACGGTTGCCGTCAAGTGCTGTCAGCAGGAGGTCTGACTTAAATGGCACGCCGATAGGGTTGTCGATAGACATTGTGAGAGAGATTGTATTCACATTGATGTTTGTCTCAGGGTCTGTCACGATGTCTGGCAGGTCGCCCAATTCCACTATTTCAGACTTAATGTCTATTTCAGAGTTTACAATGCCTCGCATTTCCTCCACTTCAAACACCGGAACCTCAAATTCCACTGTCATTTTGAAGCCGGCGAAATCGTCGCCACAGACTTCCTTGGCAACGGCTGAGATATGCCCGGTGCAGTCAAGGTCTTCCACGATGCTCATGCTGTGATTTACAATTTCCGGCAGGTTTGTAAGTCCGATTATCGGAAATGGCACACGGATTTCACCTTTTTCGTCAAAATAATATGGCTGAGTGGTATAGAACACGTTGTTTGTGTAATCCATACCTTCAATTCCTTCTCCGAAAATGATCTCCGGCGGAAATTCCACGCGGAAATCCTTAAGGCAGGCATCATTGATTTTTGAGATGACGTCCATATTATCAGCAAGGAGCTTAACGATAACGTAAGCATCTGTAGGCTGAATATCAAGTCGGTCTATGCGCTCCACTTCCTCCGGGATTTCCTGGTCAGCATCCATGTGCATGACAGTTTCCACATCAGACTCAATAAGATATTCCGGGACGATATCTGAACCCTCAAGCCACACCTTCAGGTCTATAATATTTGGCTCTGTAGAGAGGTCTTTGACGTTAATTTTTTCCACTTCATCCACGTTTATGTCAATGCTTCCGCTTGACGTAAGCGCATATGCCCCGTTTGCGTCAACATAAAGCTGGTCTGTAAGGTCAATGATTCGGGAAAGGGTCAACTCCTCAGTTTCGCCGATTGGCACCTTGATATCCCCTCCGACCGTAATGTCGGTATTGACATCAGACAAATCAAAATCGCTATCGCATGCCGAAAGCACAGGCATCATAGCCACTGCAAGGCACGCAAATGCTTTTGCAGGATTGTTGATAATGTGATTTAACTTCATAATTGCATAAAATATTTGGTTTTATGACTACAAATTTAGAAAAACATTTAAGAATGCTCTCTGTTCTCCTGAAATAATCCATATATTGTCACACACATGTAACAAATTGATTTTATTCCATTATACATCAAAAAATACATACAGAGT
>CALYOL010000190.1 GCA_945231345.1 uncultured Porphyromonadaceae bacterium | reverse complement strand
GTGATTGATTTTGGTGTGAAATATTGCTGCGTAAACAAATTTGTCTAATTCGGGATTAATTTGTAAATTTGCAGAATAAATAGAACGCAGACAAAAATAATGAAAAAAAGACTTTTTATAAGCATGGTATTCGCTTTTCTCGCTTCGCTTTTGACCGTAAAGGCGCAGATGGAAAAGCCCATAACATGGTCTATTTCAGCCCGTATGACATCTGAGACAGAAGGCGTTGTTACCATTCGCGCAAATATTTCCGAGGGATGGCACGTTTATGGACTTCAGATGCCGGAAAACGGACCTATGGCTACAACTTTTGAATTTAACGTGAGTGACGTGACTTTTACTTCAGATATCATTCCAAGTTCCGAACCAATCGTGAAAGGTGAAGAGAATTATTGGGATAAACCTGTGAAATTCACGCGAAATTTTACCGTCACCGGCGAAAGTCCCAAAATTGAGGCTACAGTGACATTTATGGGTTGCAACGATGAAACTTGCCTCCCTCCGGACACGAGTATTCTGAAAGTTAAAAATATAAGAAAATATACGCAAAAATGAGACGCATTTTCACATCTGCAGTATTGCTATTAGCAACGTTCTGCACAGCACTTTACGCTCAGATGGTTGACCCGATTCAGTGGAGCCACAGCATTGAGAAAAGTAGTGATACAGAAGGTAAACTTTTATTCTCCGCAACAATGGAAAAAGGCTGGCATTTCTATGGTATGCAGCTGCCTGACGGAGGTCCAAACCCCACTGAATTTGTATTTGACCAGAAGGAAGGTATAGAGTTTGGCGAGCCTACTCCATCCGTTAAAGCTACTGTCGCTATGGATGAGGTCTTCGGACTTGAACTGAGCTGGTGGGAGAGCGATGTGACATTCACCGTCAGCTACAAAGTCACCGACGAGACTAAAGTGAACAAAATCAGCGGATATGTATCATTCCAGGGTTGCAACGATGAAATGTGCATTGCGCCAACAAAGGTCTCTTTTTCATACAAAATAAACGACAACGTTGTGGAAGATGACACTGAAGAAATTGCAACCGAAGAGGGCGAAAACTCTGCAGAGGCTGATATTTGGGCACCGGTAGAAATACCTGAGGGAGACGCTAATTCTGAAGTCAGCAGCCAGCCATGGTGGTATATCTTCCTGCTCGGTTTTGGCGGTGGCTTTATCGCACTACTGACACCATGTGTATGGCCACTTATCCCAATGACTGTCAGCTTCTTCCTGAAAAAAAATTCAGACAAGTCCAAGTCTATACGTGAGGCTATGATTTACGGTGCGTCTATCATCGTGATTTACCTCCTCCTCGGACTCACTATCACCGCAGTCTTCGGGGCAAGCAAACTTAATGATTTAGCCACAAACGCTGTATTTAACCTTGCGTTTTTCCTGCTTCTGCTTGTATTCGCCATTTCGTTCTTTGGCGCATTCGACATAAAACTGCCTTCAAAATGGTCAACAAGCATCGACAATCGGGCAGAGTCCACTACAGGTATTCTTAGCATATTTTTCATGGCATTCACTTTGGCTCTTGTGTCTTTCTCTTGCACAGGTCCTATCATCGGAACACTCCTCGTTGAGGCTGCGTCTTCGGGCGACATTGTAGGTCCCGCTGTGGGAATGGCAGGTTTTGCCATTGCCCTTGCATTGCCATTCACACTGTTCGCAATCTTCCCTTCTTGGCTCAAGGAGATGCCTAAATCAGGCGGTTGGCTAAACTCCGTGAAAGTGGTACTCGGTTTCCTTGAACTTGCGCTCGCGCTGAAATTCCTCTCTGTCGCAGACCTTGCATACGGTTGGGGAATACTTGACCGTGAAGTATTTATCTGCCTATGGGTTGTGATTTTCGCAATGCTCGGTTTTTATCTCCTCGGTAAAATCCGTTTCAGCCACGACTCGCCTGTAGAGAGTGTATCAATTTTGCGTTTCTTCCTCTCGCTCATTTCATTGAGCTTTGCAATTTACCTCATTCCGGGACTTTGGGGAGCACCATTGAAGAGCGTAAGCGCTTTTGTTCCACCACTTTACACTCAGGACTTCAATCTATATGAAGACAACAATTTCAAGCAGTTTGACGACTACGACCAAGGTATGGCATACGCAGAAGAAAATGGGCTACCGGTGCTTATCGACTTCTCAGGCTATGGCTGCGTAAACTGCAGAAAAATGGAAGGCGCAGTGTTTGACACGCCGGAAGTGAAGAAAATCATTTCCGAAAACTTCGTTCTTATCACCCTTATGGTTGATGACAAGAAAGAACTCGCTAAGCCGATAGATGTGGAAGAAAACGGCAAGGAAGTGAGACTATATACAGTTGGTGACAAGTGGAGCTACTTGCAGCGACATAAATTTGCCGCTAACTCTCAGCCGTATTACATCATTCTGGACAATGAAGGCAAGGCTCTCTCAATCCCATTTTACTATGAGGAAAACCTGCCTAAATTCACTGACTGGCTTAATAAAGGAATTGATAGCTATATCAATAATTAAGTTGCTAAAATGACTAATCATTCAAGACAAGAAAAAATAGAGGCACTCGGCAGGGTTATCGACACTCTCGATATCCTGCGGGTGAAGTGCCCATGGGATGCAAAGCAAACGAATGAAAGCCTGCGCCCTAACACTATCGAGGAGGTTTATGAGCTCTGCGACGCACTTATCGCTGAAGATGACGCCAACATAAAAAAAGAACTTGGCGACGTACTTCTCCACGTGCTTTTCTACGCCAAGATAGGCGAGGAAAAAAAGGCTTTCGACATCGTCGACGTGGCAGACGCCCTAAACTCCAAACTCATTTTCCGCCACCCCCACGTTTTCGGAGAGGTAAACGTAAAAGACTCGCACGAAGTTGAGCAAAACTGGGAACAAATTAAACTTAAAGAAAAGGACGGCAATCGCTCTGTACTCGCAGGCGTTCCTTCAGCTCTCCCTGCCATGATTAAGGCTGACAGAATACAGGAAAAAGCCGCTAATGTGGGATTTGACTGGGAAAAACCCGAAGATGTATGGGACAAGGTGAAGGAAGAGATAAATGAGTTTGCCGAAGAGGTGAAGCGAGGAGAGAAAAAAGACATGGAGGCTGAAATGGGCGACCTGTTTTTCGCTCTTATAAACGCTGCCCGGCTTTATCACATCAATCCCGAAAATGCACTTGAACATACAAACCGCAAGTTTATTTCCAGATTTAACTATATCGAACAACAGGCTAAGGCTCAAGGCAAAAGCCTCAAGGAAATGACTCTGGCAGAAATGGAAGAACTCTGGCAGAAGGCTAAGGAAAATGCATAATGCTGAATGCATTTTTTAATGTTTTACTAACCGGATAACTCGTCATAAGGGTAAAAAATGATTGTATGCATTACTGAGAAACCAAGCGTAGCTAAGGATATTGCAGCCATTTTAGGAGCCAACGTGAAGCGCGACGGCTACTATGAGGGCGGTGATTATCGTGTGACGTGGACTTTCGGTCATCTTTGCACTCTCAAGGAGCCTGACGACTATCTCCCGCAGTGGAAGCGTTGGACACTTGGCACTCTCCCGATGATACCGGAAAAGTTTGGAATAAAGCTCATCCCCGACAGCGGTATTGAACGCCAATTCAAGGTCATTGAATCGCTTTTTTCCCAGGCCG
>CALYOL010000189.1 GCA_945231345.1 uncultured Porphyromonadaceae bacterium | reverse complement strand
TCCACTTACATGGGCAGGTACAGAGCTGAAAGGCGTAGGCAAAATCAGGCTCGAGAATATCATCAAGTCTGACGACAGTTTCTGGCGCTTCCAAGACGATTCAAACAAGTCTAAAGGAAAGAAGTACACAGCAAAAATGTTCTTCTCGCTCTATAACTCACAATACAGAAGCGACAATCCAGCGTACGAGCAAGTAGAATGGCTGAAGTTTAACGGTCAGAAAGCACTTGACAGAATAAGTTATGTCCGCTTCCGCTACTTCCGCATAAACGGATTTAACAAGAAGAAAAAATCGTGGACAGTGGTCACCATTCCACATCAGGATAATATGTTTATGAGTATACCATCATATACTCGTGCTACGGTGAAGCCACTGCAATTCATGACAGTGCAAGGACTGAAAATTAACGGAACTTATTCAGCCTATAATTTTTAGATAAATAATAACAAAGGGACGACATGAATAACAATAGAGGACTGAAAAATATAATCTGGGTTGTAGGTGCGGCAATGATAGCGCAGACTATCGTTGCCACGACCTCGGCAGTGAATGACGCGACAATACCTGAAATAGACTCTTCTATGATAGAGAGAGAAGAGAGTGAAATACCATTTTCCGAAATGATAGTTCCGGAAACGGAGTCAGACTATCCAAAGCCATTTATACTGACTCGCGCATACGGCGACAGTATAGTGCTGCGATGGGCAACGAACAGCTATGTAGACTGGCTGTATCTCCGCACAAAGGGAGTTACAATCAGCAGGCTAACGCATACAAAGGAAGGTCTGCGCATGGATACTATCGTGCGGTGCCTGAAGCCACTGTCTTACGACGAGTTCCGCAAAGTATATCCCGACACTGTTGACTCACTGGCATACGGCGCTATGGGCGTACTTTACGGCAAAAACAACATGACAGAGGAGCAGACCGACTATGAGCCGGGCACTCCGGGTTCTATGATGGACCTATATGAGGAGCAAAAGCTGAAACTCGCCTACGGACTGCTTTTCGCAGAGTGGCGCCCAGACCTGGCAGATGCTATGGCACTGAGATATGTGGACAAAAGCGTGACGAAGGGTGGCGAGTATTATTACACCGTAGGACCGGCAGAAATAGACACTACAGGCAGGTTTAAGCTCACCCATGAGGTGTCGGAGCTGGTTAAAAACGAGAAATACAAGCCGGAAGAGTATGACCTTGACTTGAAATATGAAATCACGGGACAGGGTGCTGCCACGTTCACTTGGAAAGACATGAAGCACTCCAGCTTTGAGATTTATCGCCGCAAAAAGGGTGAAACAGACTGGACGAAGTGTAACGAAAATCCATATATGCCACAATATCAGGGCGAAATGGATAACCAGATTATCAATTACAGCGACAAGGCAGAGACTATCGGCGAATATGAGTATTCTATCGCCGCTCATGACGCTTTCGGCGACCTGACGGAAAAGTGCAAGCCTGTAAAAGTGGTTTATCCTGACGTTATGCCGCCTGTAGGACCGGATATCACACGAATAATGATAGACCGCCCCGGCGAAAACGACTATGACTCAATTTTCGCCCGGATATACTTCAGAAAAGACACGATGGAGGCAGACTTTGTGCGCTACGTGCCGATGTATTACAACGAGCGGGACTCACTGAAAGAGTGGCGACTGCTGACAAACAAATATATTGCGCCAACAGACACAATGGTGCGTGTAGACGTGACAAACCTCTCAACGGGTATGGTTACCATTGCGGCAGTGGATACGGCAAACAATATGGGGTATGCTTTCCCGCGCCTGCTCCGTATTCAGGATATGCGTCCGCCAAAGCGACCGAAAAACATCCGCGCCGTGCCGGACCTTGACGGTACTATCTTTATTCACTGGGAGCAGGAAGACTCGATAGACGTGCGCCAGTATCAAGTGTTTTTCGCAAACTCACTTGCAAATCACTCTTTCATGATAGTAAACCGCGGCGAGCTGCGCGATACATATTACATAGACACTGTGTCTACAAACGCCAATGAGCGATATATCTATTATTGCGTTCGCCCGATAGACTTTGAGGGCAATCAGGGTCCGATGTCTGACACTATCCGCGTGCTTCGTCCTAACCCGGAGCCTCCTACAATCGCACACCTTGACTCTGCGTGGGTTGACAGCGAGGGAATACACTCTCGCTGGTATGGCGGTGCAGATGCCATGATTAGAGACTATGTGGTGTATCACAAGCTTGAAAATCAGCGAGACTGGGATACTCTCGCCATATATAACGGCGATGACGTGAAGGCTAACGGCTACCTTATCCCGGTAGACCACAAGCCTGAAATAAATCGCCTTTACCGCCACCAGTATGCGATAGAGACAGTATCGTTCTGGAATATTTCTTCAGGGCTTAGCCTGACGTATTCCGACTGGTTTGTGGGGGACACATACCTGAAAATCCCTATCAAGCTATATGGTCGCTTTGACGAAAAGACGGGCGAGACTCGCCTGGCATGGGAGGCGAAAGACATCCCGCAGGGCGACTACCGCTTCTGCGTGTTCCAGAAGACGAAATACGACAAGACATTCCAGTATCTCATCGACGAGCCTATAAATGCCTCTGCGCATACAAACAGGCTGCTACCGCCCGGCGAGACAGCGGAATACTATGTGATGATTTACTATACCGACGGGCGCGAGTCGTTCCCGTCAAATGTGGTGACAATCACAGCTCCGGAAAAGAAGCCGGATGAGAAAAAATAAGGTTTGAAAAAACAAAGTGTACTCATAAAACAAATACAGTATGAAAAAATTACTGATAATACTGACCCTGCTGCCGTTGCTGACGTCGTGTGGCGACTTCTTCCTCTTTGAGCAGGAGCCTGACGACTGGGAGGGCGTGACGATGAAAATAGATTTCCGTGACGCCTACCTGATGGCAGGCGACACGTTGCCTCTGACGGCTACTTTTACGCCGAAAAATCCGAATGAAAGCCCGATTTATTGGTTTGCATCGTCAGACGACAGCGAGTGCTTCAAGGTGTTTAATGATAGCCTTGTGGGTCTATCAAGCGGCACAGTGAGCGTGATGGCGTCTGCCGGTGGCGGAATGGTAAGCGATATTGCAAATGTCACGATAATCGACAAATGGGAAGACCCGGGCTTTCAAACTCTGTTCCCATACGATATGGTGTTTTATGCTGAAGTGACAGTAGATGGCGAGGCTTTTGACGATTCGACGATGATGTTGGGGGCGTATGTCTTCGGCGAGCTGAGGGGCATAGGCTGCATGAAGACGGCTTTTGACATCAATTATATTGAGCTGCGCGTGTGGGCGGATTCCGAATCTTTGCAGGGTAACGTGTTGTTTAAGTGCTACGACCGTACAAGCCATAAGTTTCTTGAGTGTGAAGACCGCGTAGAGTACAGCGCGTACACCACTTACGGAACTCTCTCAAATTTGTATCCAATAACTTTTAAATCCAACGACAATGAAGAAGATTTATAATATATTAGCTCTTGCGACTCTGGTCTCTCTTCTCGCCAGTTGCACCCTAATGCTTGATGAGCCGGAAATCCAGCCAGAGGAGGAAGTCAGCGGTGACGGATGGAGTGCGCCGGTGATAGAAAAAGATGAGATTTCTGAGTTTAGGTATCAGTATCAGCCTG
>CALYOL010000188.1 GCA_945231345.1 uncultured Porphyromonadaceae bacterium | reverse complement strand
TTCCGGAGCTCTTCAGCGCGCTCTGCATAAAGTTTTGCCACCTCAGGACGGATTACCCATGGATTTTCAGGGTCGCCGCCAAGGTTTCTCACTGTTGCGGCGTAGTCTGCTCCTGATTTACTGATAGGCTGACCATGAGTGCTGCATTTCCCCTCAAAGTTTTGTCCGTCTGCAGTAACGCAACCGCGTCCCATTACGGTATGACCTATGATGATGGTAGGGCGGCTCTTTTCGTCGATAGCCTTAGTAAGGGCTTCTGCTATTGCCTCTGCACTTGTGCCATCAACCTCAAGCACATTCCAGTTCCATGCACGATATTTGGCTGCCACGTCTTCGCAAGACACTGCGTCAACATCAGTTGAAAGCTGCACATTGTTACTGTCGTAAAACATTATCAGGTTGCTCAGTCCGAGGTATCCGGCAAGGCGGCCTGCTCCCTGTGAGATTTCTTCCTGCACTCCACCGTCTGAGATGAATGCGTATGTCTTGTGAGCAAAATTTTCACCAAAGCGTGCCACGATAAAGCGTTCCGCTATGGCCGCACCTACTGCCATGGTATGTCCCTGTCCAAGCGGACCGGAGGTGTTTTCCACACCGCGCTCCGGCTCACACTCAGGATGACCGGGAGTGACGCTGCCCCACTGGCGGAACTGTTGCAGGTCTTCGAGGCTATATTTGCCGGTGAGGGCAAGTACGCTGTATAGCATAGGTGACATGTGCCCGGGGTCAAGGAAGAAACGGTCTCGAGAAAACCATTTGCCATCGTCCGGGTCATTTACTATGAATGATGAGTATAATACGTTTACGAAGTCTGCTCCGCCCATTGCACCTCCAGGGTGACCTGACTTTGCTTTCTCCACCATTGATGCGGCAAGCACACGAATATTGTTTGCTCCGCTATTGACTGCATTTAGGTCTTTTATCATATTGGATAATCTATTTTGTTTTATCTTAGGTTTAATATAATTTGCGAAGTTAGCAATAATTTTTCTTTTTAGCAAGAGAATTTTCGCAAAAATAATCATGCCTCGCAGTGAAATGCAAAAAATAAAGGGCGAACATGAAAAATCATATCCACCCTTAAAAAAGACATTGTTTGTATTTTATTTTACTATGATTTTGCCTGTCACTGCTTCACCGGAAGCAGTAATAGCACGAACAACATAAACACCGTTGATTAGTGGAGATGTAGAGAGTTTGTCGGCATTGGCACTTGCTGCAAGGCTTCCCATCGCACTGTAAATGCTAATCTTTACTGCCTCTGCTCCATCAACGCTCACAACACCATCTTCATAAACGATTCTTGCATCGTTTGCAAAGATTTCATCAACGCCTGTGCCATAGCCATTGTAAGCATAGTGAGCAAGTCCTTGACCTTGCACGCAAACCCAGATATAGAATTTGCCTTCGTCATTCACAGAGCCGGTCACCGTGCTGATTCTCTGAGTATTACCTGCGCTGCCGAGCCCTTCTTGTGGGTAGAAGAACCGACTTTCATTAGCCTCTGCTATGCCTGAAGTGGCGTCAATAAGTACAAATCCGCCGTTGGTGTTAGAGTTGAGATAAGTGGTAGCTGCAAGGTATTTCTTAGTGCCATAGTTTATTAGCTTGATAGAAGTGCCAGCCGGATTATTATGCAGCGCACCCTCGTTCATCGTAGTCTGCGCCACACCGTCTGCACTGAACAGTGTTGGATATTTTGAATATCCGTCAAGCCAAAAACTGCCGTCAGCGTTCATGATTATGCCTGCGGAACCGCGTCCGTCACCTCCGGCAAAGTCTGTATTATCGCTATTCTTAAGGTTGATGATAGTGGCATTTGAATTTACAGTGCCATTTGAGATAGTATATACAAACACCTGACTTGTGCCATTGTTTGTAACCAGGATTTTACCATCATTCCAGTTTCCGTAAGCATTTATCTGCGCGCCCATTTTCACGCCTCCGTGTGTGGCGTCTGAGAGAATGATGCGAGGTGCAGTATTATCGTCGTCCCAGCAATATACTCGGAATTCATGGCTTTCATCAACGGCATTTGATGCTATCAGCTTACCATCGAAAGCAAGCAGGCTTGACAGACGATAAGCGCCCACTGATGCTCCGTCAACGTTTGCCGTGCCGATATATGCACCGGTGAAGGCATTGAGAATAACAATTTCAGGTGTTGCGTATGGACCTGCCTGGAGTGCGTAAATCTTACTGTGAAGGTCTGCGATAGAGCGTATTGGCTTTGCTGAAAGGTCCATCCAGTCAGCAAGGCTGCTGTTTGCAGAATATTTCCATACTTCCGTCATCTCAAGGATGTCATCCTTAAGTGAAGAGTCTTCATTAGCAATGCCGTTAATGGAAATTGTACGCGTATTGATGTCTGCAGACTCGATATTGAGCGTGGCAGTGTGAGTGCCGGCATCAGTAGGGTTGTATGTGATTGTAACGGTTGTCTCACCCGCCTTACGGTCTATCCTTGTCTTGTCGATGCTGAAATATTTCGCGCCATCGCCTGCGAGAGAGAGTTTCATGTCTGTGTACAAGTCACCACCATTGATTTTCACCTGTGCAGTCACTTTCTTGCCCTGAACTGTACTCATATCCACCTTTGATGTTGAGAGATTTATCCATGGCATTGTCTCGCCGCAGTAGAATAGGTTCCACACCTGTGAAGTGTAAGTGTTATATCCTGTTTTATAGTCAAGTATCTGGTTGCCTTCGATTGCAAGGTTATAGAACAGAATATCGTGGATAGGCTTTACCGGATTGCTCGTCCAAGCAGCGTAGTTCATATTGTTTGCCACAGAAGAGTCTGCTCTGTAAGGACTGAAGACATTTTTGAAAGTAATATTTTTAATCTCGCCAGAGCCTGACATATCACCTTTTATTGAGCCGAAATAGAAATCATCTATAAAACACATGCCTATCAGTCGCTCTGTACGATACACATAAATGTCTTCAAAGTGTATATCGCTGAAGTATGTGCTGTTTAGCGAGCATATATTCATTGCACCGCGCTCACTGAGCTTGTTGTGGTTCCAGCCGTCGTCGTAGTTGAATAGCACATAGCAGTCGTCAAAACGGATGTCGGAATAATAGCAGTTTGTCTCTGCACCGAGTCCAAGACCGTTGTTACAGTCGTTCCATGTCTGAATATAGCGGAAACGCAGGTTCTTGTTTGGCATGGTCTGAGCCGGATTTCCGGATTGTGCGCCTTTTATGGCAATCGCATCGTCACCTGAATGGATAAACATGTTTTCAAACGTACTGTTTGACGTATTGCCTATGTCAAGACCGTCTGACGACGGGCAGCGTGTAGCCACTATGTTTACATTTTTGAAATGCGTGTTTGTACAGTTACTAACGCAGACCGACCAGCACTGCTTGCGGTGTGGGTGAATTGTGATGCCTTCCACATCTACGCGTCCACCTGACCAGTCAACACCTAAAAGTATTTTCTGTGCATTGGTAGCTACAAGTCCGCGACCGTAGATTTTCGCTCCATTACCGCCAACTACTCCCACGATACCGTTAAGCACGGCACCGGAAGCGATGTAAATCTTCTGGTCGTCTTTAATCTGGAGGAAACCATCGGTATATTTGCTGTATAAATTGTGATAACCCTTTGCAAAATAGTGAGTTTTTGTTGCAGAGTCATACACATAGCCACTTGTTGCCAACTT
>CALYOL010000187.1 GCA_945231345.1 uncultured Porphyromonadaceae bacterium | reverse complement strand
GGCAGTTTTCCTGGCTTACGCACCGGTACAAAGCCGGCTCCAAGCTCAAATGCAAGGATTGAACCGCCAATGAAGCCGCGAGACTCAATACCTACAACCTTTGTCACGCCTTTGTCGCGATAAAGCTGTGAAAGGTCCCAGCCAATAATGTGCATTGCACGAGCATCTTTAAACACTGTAGTGAGGTCCTTAAAGATTATCCCCTTCTGAGGAAAGTCCACTACATCGCGAATTTTTGATTTAATGTATTCCATTTTTAAAATTTAGTGTTATGTAATTATTTGATATTTCATTATTTGCGATTGTTCCACGTGAAACAATCATCGTCCTAACATTAGCAGCAGTATGTTTATATCTGCAGGCGAAACACCGGGAATCCTTGACGCCTGAGCTATGGTCACCGGCTTTAGCTTTTGAAGTTTTTGGCGCGCTTCTGTCGACAGTGAGGAAATCTGCGTATAATCAAATTTGTCACTAAGCTTAATGTCTTCAAGGCGTCTTATCTTGTCAGCCACAAGCCTCTCTCTCGCTATATATCCATCATACTTCATCAGAATTTCTGCTGCTTCTATAATTTCTTCACGCCTTTCTGCCTCAAGTGTGTCAAAAAGCTCTTTGAGAGGTTGTATCAGCTCTGCCAATATGACAAGATTAAGCTGTGGACGTAAAACAAGGTCAATAAGCTTTACCCCTTGCTTGAGCGTTTGCAGACCGAGTGCTTCAAGTTTGGGATTAATAATCGAAGATTTTACGGAGAACTCTTTGCAAAACTCCACAATCTTATCTCGCTGCTCTCGCTTGGAAAGCATTAGCTCATACCGTTCTTTTGTGGCGAGACCAAGCTTATAAGATTTTTCTGTCAGCCTCATATCAGCATCGTCCTGACGTAGCAAAATGCGGTACTCTGCCCTGGAAGTAAACATTCGGTATGGCTCATCTACTCCTTTCGTTACGAGGTCATCAATAAGAACTCCTATATAAGCCTCATCTCTACCAAGAGTAAACGCATCCCCTCCCGTCACAGTTTGATGCGCATTTATTCCCGCTATCAGCCCCTGTCCTGCTGCTTCTTCATACCCTGTCGTACCATTCACCTGTCCTGCAAAGAAAAGTCCTTTTACAAGTTTTGTTTCAAGTGTATGCTTCAGCTGTGTTGGGTCGAAAAAGTCATACTCTATTGCATATCCCGGGCGATATATCTGGACGTTTTTAAGTGCAGGAATTGTCTGCAAAGCCCTCACCTGTATATCAAGCGGAAGCGATGAAGAGAAACCATTGAGATAGTATTCTTGTGTGTCCTCTCCTTCTGGCTCCAGAAATAACTGGTGTTCTGTCTTATCTGCAAAGGTCACAATTTTTGTCTCTATACTCGGACAATAACGCGGACCTATACTCTTTATTTGCCCATTATAAAGCGGCGAATCCGGCAATCCTGCCCTCAATATTTCATGGGTCTCTTCACTGGTATATACAGTATAGCACTGGCGCTGCTTTAGCTGCCGTTTAACACTCGGCAGATATGAAAATTTATGAAAATCAGCATCGCCATCCTGTGGTGTGGTCTTCGCAAAATCAATGCTTCTACCGTCAATGCGTACTGGTGTACCGGTCTTCATTCGGTCTGTAGTAAAACCAAGGTCTCGAAGCTGCTCGGTAATCCCATAAGACGCCGGCTCGCTTATTCTCCCGCCTTTAACCTGTGTTCTCCCTATATGCATAAGACCGTTAAGGAATGTCCCCGCCGTCAATACAACGGCTTTGGCAGAAAACGTCACACCAAGAACAGTTTTCACTCCCTTAACTTCACCATTCTGTATAACAAGCTGATTTACAGAGTCTTGCCACATAGATAGATTTGGGGTATTCTCAAGAATGTGTCGCCACATTCCACTGAACTTCATGCGGTCTGACTGGCTTCGTGGACTCCACATTGCTGCACCTTTAGAGCGATTCAGCATCCTAAACTGTATAGCAGTGCTATCAGTGACTATGCCCATCTGACCGCCAAGAGCATCTATCTCTCTCACAATCTGACCTTTAGCTATGCCACCAACTGCAGGGTTACAGCTCATCTGGGCAATTTTATTCATATCCATTGTGATTAGCAATGTATCACTGCCAAGATTTGCCGCCGCAGCCGCTGCCTCGCAGCCTGCATGTCCCGCTCCCACTACTATTATGTCGTAATCAAACTTCATTTATCAATTTCATTATAATACAGGTCAAGCGCCTTGTTTTCGTTTTCTTCCATTATCTCCCTTTCACCAGGACCTTTATCATTAATGCCACAAAGATGAAGAACACCATGAATAATCACACGAAGCAACTCCGTTTCATATTCTGCACCCACTTGTACAGCATTTGTCTTTACAGTCTCAAGCGAGAGGTAAATGTCTCCTCTAAGCATTTTACCGCGAGTGTAGTCAAACGTAATTATATCCGTATAATAATCATGTTGCAAAAACTTTCTGTTGACTTCAAGTATCTTTTCATCACTGCAAAAAATATACGTCAACTCGTGAGCTTGCTTTCCATGCTTTTCCGCAACAAGTTCTATCCAGTGTGTCAACTTCTCAAAATCAACTTGAGGCATCGAAACACCATCGCTCAACCATTGTATTGTTAATGCCATTCGGTATTAAAGAGTTTTAACTCGCAAAAATACAAAATTTTATCCATTTCCACAATAGCTATTGATATTTTATTAAATTTACAGCAAATTTAGACAATAATTCGCATTTTTGGCGAAATGATAATTTTTAGCAATTCTATTTGATAAAAAATCGCAAACATAAAAATCAGTAATATATTATTAACAATCAGCAGGTTAGCATCATTTCAAACCGTTTGAGAATTAAATAAAAACCACCAGCTCGTATAGTTTATCATAAAAATACACAAATTTGAACACAATTTTCACTACCTTTGTCGAAAGAAAATTCAAAAAAATGCAAACCTGGATTTCAGAACTCGAAAATTTACAAAATCCTGATAAGGCAAAAATTTTATCACGATTTTTCAAAACAGGCAAAGGCGAATACGGAGAAGGTGATAAATTCCTCGGCATCACTGTCCCACAAAATCGTGAAGTCGCAAAACTGCACTTTCACGAACCGCTCTGCACGATAAGAGAAATGATGCAAAACCCATATCACGAAATTCGCCTCTCCGCCCTACTCGCTCTCGTCATAAAATATAAAAAGGAAAAAACCAATCGGAAAGAAATTTTTGATTTTTATCTCACTATAGCCGACCGATGCAATAACTGGGACCTCGTTGACCTCTCCGCGCCATACATTATTGGTGAATACATGCTCACTTATCCACAGCCAGCAGTTTTAGACCAACTAAGCGACTCAGACAATTTATGGCTACAGCGCATTGCTATCGTTTCTACCCTCACTCCCGTCCGCCACGGATTATTTACTGACACACTTCGCATTGCTGAAAAATACCTCTCCCACAATCATCCATTAATCCACAAAGCAACCGGCTGGCTACTGCGCGAAGTGGGGAAAAAAGACATTCAAACCCTTCGCACTTTCCTAAATTCTCACGCACATAAAATGCCACGCACCGCTCTCCGATACGCTATTGAGAAACTACCTGATACTGAGCGGAAATACTACCTAAATTACAAGCCATAACTGCGCCAAAACTATCATTTTTTCATCTTTTTGGCGCACTTTCA
>CALYOL010000186.1 GCA_945231345.1 uncultured Porphyromonadaceae bacterium | reverse complement strand
CCCATTGCGCGGTAAAATCGCTGCCGTGTGCGTGGAAATTCCGCTTGCGGATTTCCTCGCTCACGACAGCCACCGCTTTTCCTCGGCGCAGATGCAATCAAGACGAGGTGCTTGACGTGGCGATGTGCGGTGATGACGATGCGGCGCGTAGCGGAAGGCTTGTCAGCCAAAGGAACGCAGGGAACTCGGAGTGCCTACATCAGGATTAGAGCAAACGGCAGGTGTCGTGTAACGCAGTGAAGCGACAGGCTGTCTCTAAAATCCGCTTGCGGTTTGAGAGTTAGCCGACCTGCCCTTGCCCTAAGCCGTAGGCTAACTCGGAGTGAGTGAAGTGGTTGGCCGACAGCCGTAGCGGAGTCTGTGCATCGGCGCACCACACAGAGGGGCCTGGGGTTGGGCGTATAATCAATGTGCGAAGGGCGTTGAGTCGGCATTGCCGGAGCTGACGATGTGAAAAGGTGGAGAAGGCTGTGCCGGAACAAAGAGCAAACCGGGGTGGCGCGGAGAGCAACGGAGCAGCCAGGGAGTCAGTGAAGATTTGTCGAGCTGTCTCCCGACCCCCACTTGCCCTGCGCCGGAGGCTGTTCGGGTATAGACTTCGGAGCCTCACATCGTGGCGTAGGCGGAGAGTATGCCGATGCGCCCTGAGCGAATAATCCGCTTTGCCCGAATGGGCGGTAAATGACTGTGCCACTGGCTAAACATCGTGCGTTCATCAGTCCTCTTATGGGCGGGAGGATGGTGTCGGACGGCGGCAGTGCGCCGACCGGAGGACGGAGTGAAGATGCCTGTCCTTACGAGCCGGAATAGCAAGCGGAGGTTTCGGGGCAAAGGATATAGAGACGCGCCTGACACCGCGACGTAGGAACGGTGTCGGGATAAAGCGTTGGAGTAGCCTTTGAAGAGAGTTTGCTGTCGTAGGCGCAATGATAGCGGCCCGACACCGTGACGCAGGAGCGGTGTCGGGAGGAAGCGATAATGGAGACGGAGGCGGCAATCTCTCGACCCGAAGGCCGCAGCGGTCGTTAGTCGAAGTGGAGCGAAGCAGAGCCTCGACCAACGATGCTCGGGCTTGGAAGGATGTAGGCAGCAAGCGGAGAACGGAGGGAGGTTTGTATGGCTGACGGCCGACACCAGCCGGGTGGGTCAGAAAAGATGAACGCGACAAACAAAACGAGCTACCCTCTCGGGCAACTCGCTTTGCCAATTATGAAAAAAACTTTACTCTCGAAGTGAATGATAATCAGCGTTTGCGGTAGCAAACGTAGAACAGGACACCTGCGATGACAAGCGCGATTACCAGAACAGCCGTGCCGTCAGGCGGATTATACAGGCGCGTTGTGGCGGTGTGTTCCGTCGAAGCCTCGGCGGCTGATTGATGATAGGCCACCGTATCAAGCCGATTGAAGGCTTCGACACTATCCCTATGAACACGCCGCCGGTCGATGACGCGCCCACGGGTTGCCGTCAGGCGAATAATCTCCGGCGCCTCGGCGTATTCCACAGGTCGCTCGATATTGATTTTCAGGGTATCGAAGCTAAAATCAATATTACGGATAGCCGAGTCAATCACTGCGATTGTGCGGTGATGTTCCGACCGTGCTATGCTGTCGCTGTTGAGCGACTTGTTATTGACGGCTTCTTTGTGGGAGCGGCAACCGCCCAGGAAGGTGGTTGCGGCGAGAACAAAGAGTAAAATGGAAGTGCGGAAGCGTATCATAAGGCGGCGTATTCTTTAGTGGCGTCGAAAGACGGACAGGCTTTGTTGGCAAAATCGCGGTGGCCGTGAATAGCGGCGACCGTGTATTTTGCTTTCAGTTCACGAAGCAGCTTGACGAGCGCAGCGCGTTGAGCGTCTGTCCGGGTATCTTTCGGCGTCTTGCCGTCAGATGCGCAGCCGCCGATGTAGCAGACTCCAATGGAGTGTGCGTTGTGACCGGTGCAGTGTGCGCCGACCCGGTCTTCAGGACGGCCACGATGAACTGAACCGTCACGATAAATCACATAATGATAGCCGATGCAGCGGAAGCCACGCTGACGATGCCAGGCGTCAATCTGTTGGACGGTGAAGTCCTTGCCCTCCGGCGTAGCAGAGCAATGGACGATGATTTGGTTAATCTTTCTCATGGTCTTTGTATTTATAGTGATAGTCGATGCCGAACAATGCTCCGGCGAAAGTCAGAATTTCGCCGAAGGCAACGAGGACGGAGTTGTGGATTTCGCCCGACGGGGGCAGAATGAACCCGGCAATCAGCAGGCCGCAGCCCACCGTAATGAGAAAAATTGCCGAGCAAAGCTGTATAGCTGATTTGTGGTTCTTAAAGTTCATACTTTGCTGCAATTTTATATTGTTAAACTATTGTATATGTGAAGAAAAAGTGCTAACTTTGTGTATTGACAAGTGAAACCATACTAACAGAACCGGATACCTCTCAACGATGTGAAACCAAGCTATTGAACCTGTGATACCTCTGTCGTATGCCGGATAGCCCTCGGTGCGATCCCTGTGCGTGGCTTGTTAGATAGCCCTCGGTGCGATCATGGCCGTTTACCAGATAGCCTCCCACCCCTCGGGGTGGGCGATCTGTTTTATAGGGGTATTACTTTCCGAAAACCCATGTTTTGGAAGCAGGGTCATAGATAAGGGCAAACTCGGCCAGTGTGCTGACGAGGTTAGCCGTCGTTATACGGCCTTTGCCCGGAGTTAACAGCTTGCCGAAGCCAATGGCGAAGCGCAGCCTTATCATTCTACGCTTGGTTTTATCGTTGTGGCAGACGAGCGAAACGCAACTGCGCCCCCATGCGACAGTCGGAGTGCCGTCTTGTTTGACGTGCTCAACGACCAGCGTTTCGGGACTGTCTGAATAATTGTCCGAAGGCATAGTAAACGTAGATTTGGCTGAGGTATTGAACAAGAATTTGTTGCCTTCAACCTTGACTGTATAGCAGGAACCGTACAGGTTCCAGCCCTTGCGTCGGCGACAATATTTCTTTGTGCCGAGAAGCGAGGACTCTTTCGCGGCGAAGCGATTTCGTTTCTGAGTGAGACGGAACAGGTATGGAACGTAGCCGTCCTGAAGGAGCTTTCGTGCTCCGATGACAAACAGACGGTCGCCCTCGGTCTGAACCGATATGGGCGTCAGACCGCCTGAAACAGTGCCGTCACCTGCCGAGCCTTTGAGGGCTGCAATCTCCGATTGAACTGCGGAAAGCAATTTCTCCAGTTCGGAGATTGATTTCTTGGCGCTGTTAAGGTCGATGACCTGCTGCGCCCGCATGGCACCGGCCCTTTCGGTCGTGGCCTGTTGGATGAAAAGTTCGGAGGACGCGGAAACGGCGCCGGTGGCGAGGTTTACCGTCGATTTGTTGGCATAGATGTGATTGCGGTCGGCCTGACCCTGCGAAAGTGCGGTGATGGCCTGACCTGCGGCCTTAAATCCGTCGAGCAACTTTGTGATGTTGCTGACGGTCTCTGACGTTCCGGCAGTGGCGAGCAAATCCACTATGCGCTGTAAGATGTAGCCGAGAGATTCGGGAGAAACTGCGTCCTTGGACTGCAGGGCGCGAAACTCGGTGATAATGTCGGTGAGTGATTTTGTATCAATAGCCATAACGATGCTGTTTTATACGGCAAAGTTATGGCTATGAATTTGCGTCCGAAAAGACACGAGAAGTACACTTAGAGAGTGACTGCGCGGCGCATGATGTCGGGATTGAG
>CALYOL010000185.1 GCA_945231345.1 uncultured Porphyromonadaceae bacterium | reverse complement strand
AACGCTACCGTACTACGCAAAAAAGGCGCAGAGCAGGGCATCACAGACGAGCTCATCGACGACATCGCTAAGGCTTACAGACACGTTTACCAAAGCGGTACTTCTGTTTTCAACGCCATTCAGCGTATCGAAGCAGACCTTGAGGACACTGAAATACGCAGAAACATCATCAACTTTATCGTAGAAAACGACTTCAAGATTGTTGCTGTTCCAATAGACGTAGAAGAATAGAAATTCAAAACATCTCATTTCATAAATAAGCCCGCCTCGTGCAATCCAACAAGCACGAGGCGGGTTTACTTTTGTCCAATGGAATCACCACAAACGCCTAATTTCCGAAAGCAAAATACGAATACAACATTACTAAACACAAAAAAAAGCCGTGCCATCTGGCACAGCTTTTTTATATGAATAAAACCTATAGAATTATTCTGCAGCTGGAGCCTGCTGTTCAGCAGCTGGTTCTTCAGTCTTAGGAGCTGAAGACTTGCGTGAACGGCGAGTTTTGCCACCCTTCTTTTCAGCCTTACCGCTTTTCAGAAGAGCTTCATTGTAGTCAACGAGCTCAATAAAGCAAGTTTGAGCATTATCACCGAGACGGTTGCCGGTCTTGAGGATACGAGTGTAACCACCATTACGGTTAGCGATTTTTTCGGAGATATTCTTGAAAAGTTCTGTGACTGCCTCTTTGCTCTGGAGGTAACTGAATACTAACTGGCGATTTGCGTTAGTATCTTCTTTTGCGCGGTTGATGATTGGCTCTGCAAAGACGCGGAGTGCTTTTGCTTTTGCAAGCGTTGTGAAAATTCTCTTACGGAGAATCAGAGCAATTGTCATATTTGACAGAAGCGCATCGCGGTGAGCCTTTTTGCGGCTGAGATGGTTGAATTTTTTATTGTGTCTCATCGTTTATTACTCTTTGTCTAATTTGTATTTTGAAATATCCATTCCGAATGACAGGTTAAGTCTTGCAAGCAAGTCATCAAGCTCGGTAAGCGACTTTTTACCAAAGTTACGGAATTTCAGGAGGTCTGTCTTGTTGAATACCACAAGTTCGCCAAGGGTTTCAACTTCTGCGCTCTTCAAGCAGTTAAGCGCACGGACAGAGAGGTCCATGTCCACGAGTTTTGTCTTGAGGAGTTGACGCATGTGAAGTACTTCTTCATCAAATTCTTCATTTTCGCCCTCTTCTGTCGTTTCAAGGGTGATTTTCTCATCTGAGAACAGCATTAGGTGATAGATAAGTATCTTTGCCGCCTCTTTCAGAGCATCCTTTGGCAGAATTGAACCATTTGTAGTGATTTCGATGATAAGCTTGTCATAGTCTGTCTTCTGGTCTACACGGAAGTTCTCAATTGAATATTTCACGTTCTTGATTGGAGTGTAGATAGAGTCGATAGCGAGCACGTTTACATCATCTGTATTCAGTACCTGCTCATCTGCCGGTGTCCATCCGCGACCCTTATTGATTGTGAATTCCATTGTGAAACTTACCGATGGATCCAAGTGACAAATCACAAGGTCCGGGTTGAGTACCTCAAAGCCCTTTAGAACGCTATTGAGGTCGCCAGCCTTAAACACCTCCTGTCCTGACGGAATTACGATTTGGCATTTTTCGAAGTCTGTATCCTCTACGGTCTGCTTGAGGTCAATCTTCTTGATGTTAAGTATGATGTTCGTGACATCTTCCTTAACACCCGGTACGGTATCAAATTCGTGTTTAACGCCCGGTATCTTGATTGATGAGATAGCATATCCTTCAAGTGATGATAGAAGGACACGGCGCAGCGCGTTGCCCACGGTAGTACCATAGCCCGGCTCCAGTGGCTTAAATTCAAATTTGCCAAAGAAGTCGCTGGCTTCCAACATAAGGACTCTGTCAGGTTTTTGGAATGCTAATATAGCCATGGATTTATTGGTGTTTTAATGATTATTTAGAATACAACTCGACGATAAGTTGCTCTTTGATTGTCTCCGGTATATCTTCGCGTGCAGGTACGTGGAGGAACTTGCCACACTTGCCGGCTTCGTCCCACTCTATCCATGGATACTTGCTGTGATTGAAACCTGAGAGAGCGTCTGCGATTACCTCAAGAGCCTTTGACTTTTCACGCACTGCAACTACATCGCCCGGCTTTACCTGGTATGATGCGATATTTACTACCTCACCATTTACTGTGATATGACGGTGCAGTACAAGCTGACGTGCTGCTGGACGTGTTGGTGCTATACCAAGACGATATACAACATTGTCAAGACGGCTTTCAAGAAGCTGTAGCAGGATTTCACCTGTTACACCACCAAGACGTGATGCCTTCTCGAATAGATTACGGAACTGACGTTCCAATACACCGTATGTGTATTTTGCTTTCTGTTTCTCGCGGAGCTGAGTACCGTACTCAGACGTTTTGCGGCGCTTGTTTGCTCCGTGCTGACCCGGTGGGAAGTTACGGCGTTGTAGCACCTTGTCTTCTCCATAGATGGGTTCTCCAAATTTACGTGCGATTTTGGACTTTGGTCCGGTATATCTTGCCATTGTTTTTTGCTTTTGATTTTTTCAGCCGTCAGTCGTCCGTTGTGCAGCCGCGACCATAGAGAGGTGAAGAAAATTATGGTCAAATTTCACAACGTCACGACCTTCTGCCGAATAGATTGATGAAATGGAGATTAAAAAATTATTCTTTTTATAATCAATTAGTTGCCTCGAGTATTATACACGTCTTCTCTTTGGAGGACGGCAACCATTGTGTGGAAGTGGAGTAACGTCTATGATTTCTGTTACCTCGATTCCTGCTCCGTGTACCGTACGGATAGCTGACTCACGACCATTACCCGGACCCTTTACATAAGCTTTTACCTTGCGGAGACCGAGGTCGTATGCTACCTTTGCACAATCCTGAGCTGCCATCTGAGCAGCATACGGAGTGTTCTTCTTTGAGCCACGGAAGCCCATTTTACCGGCTGAAGACCATGATATTACCTGACCTTCGCTGTTTGCTAAGCACACGATGATGTTGTTGAAAGATGAGTGTACGTGGAGCTGACCTGCTGCTTCAACCTTAACCACTCTCTTCTTAGCTGCGACTGTTTTCTTTGCCATAATTCAAGTTTATTTTGTAGCTTTCTTCTTGTTTGCAACTGTTTTCTTACGTCCCTTGCGTGTACGAGCATTATTCTTTGTGCTCTGACCGCGTACAGGAAGACCAATACGGTGACGGATGCCACGGTAGCAGCCGATATCCATTAGGCGCTTGATATTAAGCTGGATTTCGCTGCGTAGGTCACCCTCTACCTTATAGTCTGATTGGATGACTTCACGTACCTTTGCTGCCTGGTCATCTGTCCAGTCTTTCACTTTAATGTTTTTATCTACTCCGGCTTTGTCCAGGATGGTATTGGCTGCACTGCGACCAATGCCGAAGATATAAGTCAAGGCGATTTCACCTCTTTTGTTTTGGGGGAGGTCAACTCCCACGATTCTTACTGCCATATTTTATTTTAATTTTTCTGCAAAAATAATAAAATATTATCCTTGACGTTGTTTATACTTAGGATTTTTTTTGTTAATAACGTACAGACGTCCTTTACGACGTACGATTTTGCTGTCTGGAGTGCGCTTCTTGATTGACGCTCTTACTTTCATATTCTTGGTATTTTTTTGATTATTTATATCTAAATGCAATACGTCCCTTTGACAGGTCGTATGGTGACATTTCTACACGCACTTTGTCGCCTGG
>CALYOL010000184.1 GCA_945231345.1 uncultured Porphyromonadaceae bacterium | reverse complement strand
GTACACGTATGTTCCTCCGTACTGCCGAATTCCTATGGCAGGAAGGCCACTGCGCACACGCCACCGCTGAAGAATCTGAAGCTCGCACCGTACAGATGATTAACCTTTACGCCGACTTCGCTGAAAAATATATGGCTGTGCCGGTAATCAAAGGCGTAAAATCTGCTAATGAACGTTTTGCCGGAGCACTTAACACTTACACCATCGAGGCTATGATGCAAGACGGCAAAGCTCTTCAGAGCGGTACTTCTCATAACCTCGGACAAAACTTCGCAAAGGCTTTTGATGTTACTTTCATCAACAAGGAAAACAAGCCTGAATACGTATGGGCTAACTCTTGGGGCGTTTCTACTCGACTGATGGGTGCACTCATCATGTGCCACTCCGACGATAACGGTCTCGTTCTCCCTCCTCACCTCGCTCCTATACAGGTTGTTATCGTGCCTATTTTCAAAAACAACGACCAGCTCGCGCTAATCTCTGAAAAAGTTAATCCTATCGTAGAGAAACTCACCGCTATGGGCATCAGCGTGAAATACGACGACTCTGACAACAAGCGCCCCGGATTCAAATTCGCCGACTACGAGCTTAAGGGTGTTCCTGTTCGTCTCGCTATCGGTGCTCGCGACCTTGAAAACGGCACTGTTGAACTCATGCGACGCGACACTCTCGAAAAACAGGTTGAACCTCTCGATGGCATTGAAAACTTCATTGCAAACCTCCTCGAAGAAATTCAGGAAAACATCTATCAGAAGGCGCTCAAACGCCGTCAGGAAATGACTCGCACAGTCGATACTTACGAGGAATTTAAGGTTGAAATAGAAAAAGGCGGATTTATCCTCGCGCACTGGGACGGCACTACCGAAACCGAAGAGAAAATCAAAGAAGAAACTAAGGCTACCCTTCGTTGCATCCCTCTCGACGGCGACAAGACTCCTGGCAAGTGCATGGTAACAGGACGTCCTTCCGCTCAGCGCGTCATCTTCGCAAGAAACTACTAATTTCAGTATATTTAAGTCAATACAGCAGGCTTTCTTGCCTGCTGTATTTCTAATTTAACAGGTTTTACCCCACCACCATGTCTTTACCACGAATAGCGATTGTAATCCCCTGCTACAACGAAGAGCAGGCTCTCCCCATCACCGCCCGGGAAATCCTCGCCCTCATAGACCGTATGGCTGACGACGAGCTGATTTCACGCGACAGCTATATCCTATGCTGCAACGACGGCAGCCGTGACGCAACGTGGAAAGTGATAACAGACCTCCATGCCGCAGACAATAGGCTCAAAGGAATTTCTCTCGCTCACAACCGTGGGCACCAATACGCGCTCCTCGCCGGACTCATGACCGCAAAAGACGCTTGTGACGCCGCTATTTCCATCGATGCTGACTTGCAGGACGACCCTAACGCTATCATCGAAATGGTTCGCAAATTCCGCGACGGCAAAGAAATCGTTTTCGGCGTCCGCTCTTCACGAAAGACCGACACTTGGTTTAAGCGTACTACCGCACACGCCTTTTACTCTTTCCAAAACGCTATGGGTCTCGAGACTGTCTACGACCATGCCGACTATAGGCTCATGAGCCATCGCGCACTCGAGCTCCTATCACAATATGGCGAATCAAACCTTTTCCTCCGTGGTATCATCCCACAAATCGGACTCGAGACAGACATTGTCACATACGAGCGTAACGAGCGTGTTGCAGGTGAATCTAAATACCCACTGAGCAAAATGCTAAGCTTCTCCATCGATGGAATAACTTCATTCTCTGCACGACCTATGCGCTGGATTTTCATGACGGGACTAATCCTGCTCGTCCTGGACATATTCATCGCAATTTACGTCCTACTCGCTTACTTCCATCACTCCGCAATTTCCGGCTGGACATCTATCATGCTATCCGTATGGTTTTTAGGTTCTCTCATCCTCATGGGCATCGGAATTGTTGGCGAATACGTTGGCAAAATTTATATCGAGGTCAAAAACCGCCCACGATACGCAATTAAAGACTATCTTCTCGACTGATGAAAGAAACTACCGTTGACATATTTAACGCCGACACTTCATCATATATGCCTATGCCTTACGCAGAACAGGGCATCCAGGCAGGTTTTCCATCTCCCGCACAAGACTACATCTCTGAGAGCATCGACCTTAATCGTGAGCTTATAAGGCACCCCGCAGCTACATTCTATGGCAGAGTTTCGGGCGACTCTATGATTGAGGAAGGTATCGAAGAAGGCGACATTATCGTTATCGACCGTGCCATCGAGCCTCGAGACGGCGACCTCGCCGTTTGTTGCGTTGATGGTGAGTTTACTCTAAAACACATCAAAATCGAAGGCGACCACGCTTGGCTTATACCTGCCAACGAAAGCTTCGACCCTATACTCGTCAATGGAGACAACCGTTTCTCCATCTGGGGTGTTGTTACATACACCATCAAGCGCTCTCACCGCCGTTAGCCGCTCTTTCATGTACGGACTCGTTGACTGTAACAATTTCTTCGTCTCTTGCGAGCGTGTTTTCGCACCCGCACTCGTAGACAAGCCTGTCGTCGTTCTCAGCAACAACGACGGTTGCGCAGTTGCTATTTCTAACGAGGCGAAAGCTCTCGGAATTCGACGAGGTGACCCACTGTTCAAAATTCAGGAAATAGTTGACGCTAACGGAGTCGTCACCTTTTCAGGAAACCACAAACTTTACGGCGACATGTCATCCCGCGTCATGATGACACTATCCTCCATTTTCCCGGACATTGAAATCTACTCCATCGACGAGTGCTTCATACCACTTGACGGATTCCCTCACGACGCTCTCGAATCTCTCGCCCGAAAAGCTGTCACCAGGGTCAGACGGCACACAGGCATTCCCACTTGCTTCGGTATTGCTCCCACTCGCACACTCGCCAAAATCGCTACCCGATTCGCTAAAAAATTCCCCGGATACAGATGCGTATGCTTGATTGACTCCGAAGATAAACGCCGAAAAGCGCTCAGCCTGACTGATATTGGTGACGTTTGGGGCATCGGACGTAGACTCGCTAAACGGTTCGACTCTCTCGGAATTAAAAACGCACTCGCTTTCGCCGAAATGCCTCGACGACAAGTAAAGGAACTTTTCAACCTCCCCGGAGAACGTACTTGGCTCGAACTTAACGGCACTCCTTGCATCGAGGAAGACAGACAGGAGACCGACCGTAAACAGATTTGCACTTCCCGCAGTTTTTCGCAGATGATTGACTCTGTTGAAAAGCTGGAGGAGGCGATTTCTGCTTTCGTAACCATCGCCGCTCGAAAACTCCGTGAGCAAAACGGATTCACCAAAGATATCACCGTGTTTATACAGACAAACCGTTTTCGCGACGACCTGCCACAATACTATGGCTGCACTACCGCCGGATTTGAAGAAGCGGTTAACGACACAATGACACTTTGCAGCACCGCAATCGACGCTCTACACAAAATTTTCCGAAAAGGATATAAATACAAACGCGCCGGCATCCTCTTTCCTGAAATCATTCCCGCTTCTGGCGTTCAGCACTCTCTTTTCATCGACGACTCCCTGCGTGAAAAACGACAAAAAGTAATGCAAATTCTCGATTCCATAAACACATCACAAAACATGCACGACACTATTCACGTCGCAACTCATGCTCCCATGTCTCAAATCGTTAAGCAAGTCGCCCGCTCTCCTCTTTACACCACTCGCTTCGACGAAATACTAATCATAAAATAGTCC
>CALYOL010000183.1 GCA_945231345.1 uncultured Porphyromonadaceae bacterium | reverse complement strand
TGACCTCGATGTCAGCTTTTGTCTGTGCGTTTGCGGCTATCGCCACAAGGCACATTGTGAGGAATGTAATTATTCTGTTCATAGCGGTGTGATTTTATTTTCTGAGGATTATTGAGAAAAGCAACTGACGACCACGGAGCGAGCGTTGGCTCTCGAAGGAGGACAGTTGCGAATATGTAGTGTAATTGTATTGTGTCTTGTTTAGGATGTTGGTGAGCGAGGCTGACAGTTCTATGCGCTTGGACGGCTTGAAAATGAGCTTGGTGTCGAGCATGACGATGTCCTTGTATGTGCCCTCGGTCAGTTCGTTGCGGTAATGCTCGCCGCTTACCTGCCATTCCCATTTGGTATTGAGCATGAAGTTAAGGCTCAGTTCGTTTGTCATCGCAGACAGCCACGGAGCGGCAGCGCCGTTCATCTTCAGGCGGCTGTCGGAGTAGTCTATCCGATAGTCGAAGCTGAACCATCGGCAGGGAGAGCCGTTGATTTTGCCGCCGATGCTCCAGCCGTCGCTGACCGACTGCACGGACTGCTGCTGCGAGAACAGCCGGGATTCGTTGCGGTTGTACGAGCCGTTGATGTTGCAGCTTCCGCGCATGAAGTCGAGTGTCTTGCCGATACTGCCCAATGCCATCAGTGATTTGCTGTCGTTCTTGGCATCGGAGTAACTGTAAACGGCATAGTCGCCGTATAGCTGCTGCGACAGCGTGTAGGGCAACCTGCTCCACGAGTGCAACACCAGACCGTTGGCAAACAGTCCGTGGCGAGTGTGTTTGTACTGGAAACTTGCCGAAACATTCTGTGATGTGGAGTTGTAGAAGTTGTCTACGCCTGAATTCAGAGTGCGGTAGTTCGTCATTATCAGTCCCGGATGAATGAGATTGAGATTCATCGGAGAACGACCGATGCCGCCGCGTATTGTGCCGGAAAAGCGGTTGTTGGGTTTCCAGTTGAAACTCAACGACGGCGAGAAATACACCTCGTCACGGTTGGCTATCGCCTTATCAAATGAATAATGCGCATAGCTTAAAGGTAGATTCAGCGAGAGGTTGACACGGCGCACCCAGTATTCCAGTTTCGGAGTTGCATAGACCGTGAACGAATTTGTGTGTATCGTGTTTTCGGTCAGACCGGGAATTGCCTGTGGCAGTTCGGGCAGTTCGGAGTTCATCGACCGCCAGTAGCCTTTTATGCCACCTTCAAGGCTTATGGTAATTCCTTTGAGCGAGAAGGCGTAAGCAGCGCTTTCGTGGGTCAGGAAAGCATGGTCGCCGATGTGTTGGCTATATGGGTTGCCGTTGACATCGAGGCTGAGAGTCTGCGGCAGCGACTCCCATTCGTTGCGGCTATCGAATGTAACGAGGTGTTTACCTTTGAAACGCTTTATCATCTTGAAGCGGTTGCTGACGTAATAGTCGGGCAGGTCGGTTGACTGTGTGTTGGGTATCGAGCCTGTGGTGCACAGACTTATGTCGTTCCAGTCGATGTTAGTTTGCAGGGTGTTGTTGATGAAAGATGTCTTTTGGTTAAGCTCGTAGATAAACTTGCCGCTTAGCGAGTGGGTATGTTCCGTGCCGTCGCGGTTCTCGGTGATGACTCGGTTCCCGTCATCGAGAAAATATGTCGTGATATTCGCAGCGTTGGCGGTGACACGGTTAAACGAGTAGTCGATATTGGCCTTGAACTCGCCGTTTTTCAGTTTCCACAAATTGTTAGTCGAAACGAGGAACGAGCGATTGAAAAGCGTGCGTTTGCTGTCGAGCGACGGCACTCCGGGCAAACCGATGTTGACGTATTGGCTCAGCCGGGTGCCGCGACGGTCGGCGAAGAAGTCGGTGTTTGAGGAAGATATGTCCTCCCCGGTGTTGTTGGTGCGGAATGTGGTGATGTTCTGGAAGCCGGGCATAACAGCCATGGCGAACAGCTCGCCGTCCCACACTGCGCCCTCGGGTTGCCACGACCAGCCTCCACCGGCATCGCCGTGGAAAGACCATGTGGCTTTCGCCTTGTTTTTCAGCTTGAGGTTGATAGCCGCCTTATCGGAAAACGATATGCCCGCGAGCACCTGCATCGGCTGATGGTTCTCCATGACCTCGACCGCGCCCACATCATCGTGACTTATGCCGTTTGTGGCGATGCCGTATTTGCCGCCGAGCAGGTCGGAGCCTTCTATGTAGAATTTGTTGATGTCCTCGCCCTGATACTGGATTTTGCCGCTCTGCGAAACATCAATGCCGGGCATACGGCGCAGCACATCGCCGATGGAGCGGTCCTGCGACTGCGCGAAACTACCGACATTGTATGTGATGGTGTCGCCCTGTTCCCGGATACGGTCAGCCTTTACCGTAACTTCTTTGAGCAGGGTTGCCCCGGCTTCCATATAGACAGTAAGCGGAAACGAAACGCTGTCAAGCGGTAACGACTGTTTGGCGAAGCTCATCATCGTAACTTCCAGTCGGCAACCGCTGACCGACGGCAACTGCATGGTAAATCCTCCGTCGGCCTTTGTGGAGGCAAACTTCTTGATTTTGCCGTCAGCACCCTTGATGATGACCGAAGCCCCGACAAGCGGCTCATTCGCCTCGCGGTCAATCACCGTGCCGCGCACATCGACCTGCGCCACGACAGAAAGCGAAGCGACAATCAGACAAATATAATATATGAGTAACCGTTTCATTTGTGATAGTCGGTTTCAAGAAGGTCAAATCCAGGCTTGCCGGTTTCGTAATCTATTTTTTCTTGTGAAACTCTGGGTGCGTCCGTTCCGAAATGCAGGTCGCGCATACCCTGGAAATTGTCGTATCGGTATCTGCACAGTTGCAAAAACTCCTTGCGAGTTGTCTTTTCATAATCTATCGGCTCATAGATTTTCGGAATATCCATGTTTACCGATTCTATTCCGGTGATAGTGAAGTGGTGCTGACCTGTCGAATCAACCGCTTCCATAATCAGCCCCGGCAGACCGAGCAGTTTCCATGGCCCGGCGTTAATCGGTATGTCGGGAGTAAACCAGACTTTCCATTGACGGCCATGATAGTTGGCGGTCGCCAACAGACAGTCATATCCGAGAACAGTTTTCACCGAATCTTCGGTGATACTCCAGTCTCGTTCTTCTATATCCTCGGTATACTTTCTATATTCATGATAGACCATATCCCACACCTTGAACTTTCCTTTTCCCTTTACAATATATGTAGTTACAGGTTGTCCGACGCCGGATGATTCAAGTATTGCCTCAACCTCATCACGAGGTTTACCCATAACCTGCCCCATGACAATCATACTTGTCTGATTGTACCATTGGTTTCCCTTATCGGTGCATCTCATGGAGTCAACCCATTGGGTATGCTCATTATAGAATTTCGAGCAGTCAGTTCCCGCAAGCAGGATATAGTCGTGATGCTTCTCTATTCCGCGAGGGTCGAAGAAATGATAGTCATAACTCGCCTTTATCTGCGCCTTCTGTGCAAACAAAGGCATAAATCCGATAACGGCAATTATTAGTGAAATGTATCTTGTCATAAACTTATTTTGTTCTCCTCCAGCTCATTTGGAGATTTTGTTAATAAAGAAAACGTGAGCCAACTATGCCACGTCTAACTTGATGGTCGTAGGAAACCTTTGATGCAGATGTAACAATAGTAGCTCACGCTATTAGCGTGAGAACCACTATGCTATCTCTTGCATCGTTTTGAAAATTTCCTACGTTTTCAAGTTACAAGATATGCATAACGCTTCTTATTTTTTCAAAATGTCGTGCAA
>CALYOL010000182.1 GCA_945231345.1 uncultured Porphyromonadaceae bacterium | reverse complement strand
TGCACATTTTGCAGCGCATAGGACAACGATACGTAACGATTATTGATGCATCCATAAAATATTTGTTATGTGTAATTATTTTGAAAGACCAATGCACAGTCCCAATGGTCTATAATTAATTTTCTTTACTATCACTGATATTAAAACTGGCAGATAGATTCCCAAAAGGATATTCAATATAATTCCCAATTCATAATTTGGAACCAGACCCTTTTTGTATAACAGCTTAACTAATATCTGGAAAAATATTCCAATCAAATATATCTGATATGTATAATCTCGAAAAGAACTGAACAACTTAGGGATATATCTATCGGCATACAAACTTAAGACAATTGAAAAAGCGATACCTGACAAAGCTGGTATTAAAGGCATGTCATATGCACGCGACACAACATATAAAATCATTGATGCAATAAAAACACCGAATTTGTTACTTTTAACATTCTCAATGAATTGATATTTTGAAAAAATCATACCTAAAAAGAAATATACACTAAACTTTAAGGTTGATGTTATAGATAATATTTCGCAATTAGGTATTTGGGAAAGATTCAATGCTAAAAGTCCCAACAATACTACTATTGTCAATAACCTCCTGTCAAGAATATATTTCCAAATTGGGTATAATGCAAATAACCACAATATTACGATAATGAACCAAAGCAAGGCAAGTGGTCCATCACCTGGTGATATAAGGGCCATAAAAAAATTATATAAAGAGAGCTCTACAGGTCTGGACACTTCTCCACCTGCCATTGACTTTATAGCTAAAGTTAATATGGAAAATACGATATATGGAATTCCAAACCTTTTTAACTTGTCGGAAAACATATTTCTCCAGGTCATGCTATTACGTATTCTTGTCAAGTAAAATAAATAACCTGAAATAAAGATAAAACAAGGCATATGAAATGAATATGCGAAGTTCATTAATTCCACAATCAAATTACTGTCTTCACCATACGAACCCATTGGGCAATGTCCTATTATCACCCACATCATTGCCCATCCTTGTAGAATAAGCAGCCAATTAATTTTTTCCTTTGCCATTTTTATTGAATTTTTTTGATAAATTTTGCAGGGACTCCTGCCCACATCTCATGTGGGGGAATATCTTTTGTCACCACGCTTCCTGCGCCTATCACACAGCCGTTTCCAAGTGTTACCGATTTTGTTATCACTGTGTGTGCACCAAGAAAAACATTATCTTCCAATTTTATGTGACCTCTGCTCCACGTCACTTCGCCATTGCCGGAGACTGATAACAAATGTGTAAGCAAGACACAGCCTGTAGTGATATGACAATTATTTCCAATCTCAATTTCCTCAGGGTATGCCGTATCCCACTTGACGTCATCGCCAACGTAAACAAAATGGCGTTTATTTGTAGGAATTCTAAATTTCACTCCAGCATGTTTCAATAGATGCCAACGCCAGTGACCAGGCATAGGCAGATTTGACAATTTAATTAAAAAATAAGCGATTAATTTGCTTAACGACTTGAAACCGATATTCATGATTTATTTGTTTAATTGGAGAATATCAGTAACAAGCATCAATTATTATACTCCTCGTTTTTTAATAAAATGCGCCGGATTACCTCCCCACACCTCATATGGTGGAATATCCTTTGTGACAACACTACCGGCTCCAACAATGGCACCTTCACCGATTGTCACATTGCTACACACTATCGTATGTGTGACGCTAAAGGCACGAGGCATTATAGTAATTTTATTTTCTTGCCAATGAATATCCTCTTTGTCTGGATTTTTTGTATCTAAATGATGAGTCAAAAAAGTACAACCACGCGTGATATGCACTTCATTGTAAATCGTGATGTTCTGCGGATAAACGCTGTCAAAATGTACAGACTCCGCTATAAACCACCTTTTAAGCCCCTTGTCAGGGTCAAACACGACATTTACTCCCCCCAATTTTGCGAAGCGCCATCGCCATGTACGCGGCATCGGAAACCCCATAATCGCAAAATTCAGAAGGGTCTTTATGTGGCTTATACCACCAAACAAAATCTTGCTCATATTATATTTTCATTACACTTTTGTAAAATTCCACAAGTTTCTCCGCATAACCATTCTCACTGAAATGCTCATCAAAAAATCTCCGGGCATTCAAAGACATTTTGCGGTATTCAGCATCAGACAAACACGCAGCGTCCTCTATAACATTCACCAGCCCATTCACATCGTCATGGCTGAAAACAAAGCCGGTCTTGCCATTGTCAATAATTTCGGGAATGCCTCCAAGGTCTGAGCCAATGACAGGAGTCTGAAGAGAATACGCCTCAATCACAGTCATAGGATTGTTTTCGTAACACTGCGATGGAACAATCACAAAAGAGGCATTCGCAACCAACTCCTTCAGCTCACGTCCTGCCTTATAACCTATAAATTCAATATTCTTCAATCCACGACTTGCCACGTCATCCTTAAGTCTGTCCTCAATCGGTCCTGTACCCACAATCTTCAGTTTCCGCTCAGGCATACGCTCAAAAACGTCTATCAGCCTGTCAACGCCTTTTTCATAAGACAGTCTCCCGAAAAACAGAAAATAATCACGCCGGAAACGCCCCGTCAAATCAACATCCGGCTCCTGAGTGCAATTATATAGCACTATCGATGGCACATTTCCCAAAGCCTTGCGATACTGAAGATGCTTGTTCCATGAAAAATTGCTGACATATATAATCCCCGCCAGATTATTCTCAGGACTGAAAAAAGCATTGCGCCAATACATCTCCATAGCCATCATCACGCTCTCAAGAGCATTACCCTTTGAGCATTTCTTCAGAGCACACTTATAGAAGCTACTGCCATGGCATTCCTCGCATATCCTGCCATTACAATTAAAAGTATATGCAGGACACACCATACGGTAATCATGAGCAGTATGCACCAGCGGTATACCATGCTTTTTAAGCACACCGAAAATAGACGGACTCATGCCGCCCCAAAGCAAATGCACATGCGCCACGTCCGGCCGCTCACGCTCTATCAGAAGCTCAAGATTGCGACGAGCCTCGCTATTGTAAAAATAATTTCGGATACCTTTCAAGCGAGATACACGTTCCTTGCCATTGACAAAAAAAACCGCCTGTTCGCAATCCTCATTTTTCTCATCAATAAAGCTGAAAAACACCACCTCGTGACCGGCACGCCTAAGCAATTCCGCCGTATTGAAATACACTGCCTCGCTCCCGCCCTTGCGATAGTGAAAACGGTTGATTAATAATATCTTCATTTATTATAATTTAGTCTATTCCAGCTGCTTTCAAGAATTCGTCAAGACCATCAAATTGCGCTTTATGTTTTTCAAGCCACGCATCAAAGTGCGAATGTAAAACTCTCTTTATCCTCTCATGCAGCTCCGGATATTCATTGAAATTGTGGGCATCAATAAATAAAGGAAACTCTTCAAAAAAGTCAGTGCTAACAGGACGCCTTTTAAAACGTTCCTGAATGCTTTTAGCGTACTCAAAGGCCTCTACTACCCCATCCCATTTCCTTTTCTCAAAATACTGCTCCAGAGAGCATAAAACACGGCAAGGAACACCTGCCGCAATTGAGTATGGAGGTATATCCTTATTCACCAAAGAGCCTGCTCCAATGAAGCTGTATTCTCCGATAGTGACACCTTTTAACACAGTGCAATTTACACCAAAAGACACGTTATTTCCGATAACGACTTTGCCTGAAGATGGCAAAAATTCATCGTACTTATTTACGAAAAGTTGGCTAACATAGTCGTGAGTGAAAATTCGAAGACCTTCATGAAGTAAGACATTGTCAACTATTTCCAATAAAGAGGGTGTTGAAA
>CALYOL010000181.1 GCA_945231345.1 uncultured Porphyromonadaceae bacterium | reverse complement strand
CGCAATACCGGCGCAAGTGACAGCACTACCTTTGCCTGTTCAGCTATCTCAATACTTTCAGCCGCGCTTCCACCTGCAATTTCCGTATATGGCTTGCGTGCCGGCTCATCACTTTCTATTGAGCCTATCATCTGATAACCGGACAGATACGTAGATGCTATTTGGTGAAGATTATGACGCATTTCCGGCTGAAGAAGATAGTGCGCTACAGACGTGTCAAAATATTTCGCAACTATTTCCACGCCATACCTGCGCAGCAATATTATGTCACGCTTAATGTCGTGGCTAACCACCGTTACATCCCTCGCAGCAAGTATCTCGGATAGCGCATTTATTATATCTTGTTTTGGCAACACGCTGCTAATCAGTGGTATATAGTATATTTCTGTGTCGCTCACCGCAATGGCAATGCCTTTTAACACAGCCCGCATCGCTTCCACGCCGATACTGTATGTCGCCATGCCTATTTCCTTGACACTCTGCACCTTGCCCTTAAATTTTGCAAGCAAGTCCGCATTATTCACTATTGTTACCGTATCGCTGCCTATGGCAGATATTGTCGCACTTGCTGCCTTCGCCTCTTCCTGCTCAAGAAAGTCAAAAAGCGACGGTGTACCATTGTCCTGATTTTTTGGCTGTGGCTTTTCCGCAGGTTTTTCCTCCTCCGCTTCTGCCCCACTCAGCCTCGCGAGGAAGGTCTTAAACTCCAATTCCTTGAAAATCGACTTTAGAGCCTCTGTATCTTGTGGCTGGCGGTGCAGGTCGTGAACACTTATGTCCACAGGCACGTCTGTTTTTATCGTCGCAAGGAATTTTGAAAATTTAATTTGCTCGATATTTTCTGAAACCTTTTTCTGCAGCGCTCCCTTCAGTTCGCCCACGTTTTCAATCAGGCTCTCTACAGACCCATACTGCTGTATCAGTTTTATCGCCGTCTTTTCGCCTACCCCGGGACAGCCGGGAATATTGTCTGCCGCATCGCCTTCAAGTGCCAGCAAATCAATCACTTGCAAAGGACTCAAAATGCCATATTTTTCGCACACTTCCTTCACTCCCCTTATCTCGAAATCTTGACCCTTACTCGTCGGGCGATACATATACACGTTTTCCGTCACAAGCTGACCATAGTCCTTGTCCGGAGTCATCATATATGTCACGAAACCCTCCTTATCTGCCATTCTCGACAGCGTTCCTATCACGTCATCTGCCTCATAGTTAGGCACTTCTACGATAGGAATATTATATGCGCGTATTATGTCTTTTATATAGGGGATAGACCGCGTTATATCCTCCGGCTGAGCCTCGCGTGTAGCCTTATAAGCCTCAAACGCCTCATGCCGGAATGTCTTACCCTTCGGGTCAAAACACACCGCTATGTGCGTCGGGTTTTCCTTGCGCAAGATTTCATCAAGAGTATTGCAAAAACCGAATATCGCCGACGTGTTAAAACCTTTCGACGTTATTCTCGGTGCGCGTATCAGTGCATAATATGCCCGGTATATTATCGCAAACGCATCTATAAGGAACAGTTTCTCTTGTGCCATGACTTCTTGTTTTTATGATAGTGTCGGGAAGATTGAAAGGAAATATTTTGCTACATACACATAAATCACGATGCCTACTATGTCGTTCAGCACCTGGATAAATGTTCCTGTTGCAACCGCCGGATTTATGCCTATTTTCTCAAGTGTCAGCGGTACAACCGTACCTACCATCGTCGCAAATATCGCCACTATAAACAATGACACCGTTACCGAAATCGTCACCGCCATCTCCTCCGGACCAAAGAATATATTATATAGCAATACCACGCCGGCTATTATCGACGCATTAACAAGGCCGATAAGAAACTCCTTTCCGATATGCGATGCAAATTCCGACACTTCAAGGCTGCCGTTCGCAAGCGACTGTACAACTATCGCTGACGCCTGTACCCCCACATTTCCTCCTGTCCCGCATATTATCGGGATAAACAGCGCAAGTGCCGTGCACGCATCAAGTTGCTCCTCAAAAAGACCCAATATCCACGCCGCGCCTATTCCAGCCACAATTCCTATTATCAGCCACTTTATTCGGGCTGCAACCTGGGCGAATATCGAGTCTTCTGCATCTACATCTGAAGAAAGACCTGACGCCAACTGATAGTCTCGCTCATTCGATTCGCGAAGCTCATCCATTACGTCGTCTACCGTTATTCGCCCTACAAGCCTCCCTATCGAATCCACTACCGGCATCGCTACAAGGTCATATTTCTCAAAATCCAGAGCCACCTCATCTATCGGCGTATCCGTCTTAACCGCTACTGGGTCTGTCTCCATCACGTGCTTTATCTTTGAGATTGACGGATGAGTGATTAGCTTTTTCAGTGGCAATATTCCACGCAATTTGTCATCATTGTCCACCACGTAAACGTAATATATCTCGTCCATGTCCTCCGCCTGCATCCTCATCTGCTTTATGCACTCCGGCATCGACCAGTTTTCGTTTACCACAATCATCTCCTTGCCCATAATACCGCCCGCCGTGTCCTCATCATACTTCAGCAGGTCGATAATGTCGCCTGCCTGGTCCACGTCGTCTATATGTGACAGGATTTCATCTCTCTCCTCATCCTCAAGGTCAAGTTCCTGGATAAGGTCTACCGCCTCGTCTGTGTCAAGGTGGTCTATCTGCTGCGCGATGTCCTCTACGCTCATGTTCTCAAGGAGCTTTCTACGGTCTTCCTCGTCAAGTTCCATGATTACGTCTGCCGCCGTATCATCGTCAAGCAGTTTATATAGATATTCCGCCTCCTCAAGGTCCAGCTCCTGATACATTTCCGCTATGTCCGCAGGGTGCATGTCTGCAAGCTCTCGACGCGCCGCATCTTCATCTCTACGCGCTACGATATCTCTGATTACTTCGAGGTATTCGGGTGTAAACTCTTTCATTTTCTGTATAAGTATTTATTTGTTAATACTTCAGCCTGTTCTTTTCTGGCTCTTATCTCGCCCCTCGCTTTGGGCTAAAATGTCACTGGAAATTTTGCACTATGTTTGTTAGCTCCACAAACTGCTCTACCGACAATTGCTCCGGGCGCTGACCCCAAATCTTGTCCGTCAGCATTTCCGCCGTGACTGTGCTGGGCAAAAGACCTCGAAGAGAGTTTCTCAGCGTCTTTCTACGCTGCCCAAACGATGTCTTTACAACCGTCTTAAACAGACGCTCGTCACAGCCAAGGTCTCTCACGTCGTTACGTGTCATTTTTATCACGCCAGACTTCACCTTCGGCGGTGGATTAAACACGTTTTCCGACACCGTAAACAGATATTCCACGTCATACCACGCCTGAAGTAACACCGACAATATTCCGCGCGCCTTAGTCCCCGGCTTTGCAGAAAGTCGCTCCGCTACCTCGCGCTGAAGCATACCGGAACAGCACACTACTCGCTCTTTATAATCCAGAACATGGAAAAATATCTGTGAGGATATATTATATGGATAATTGCCTATCACACAAAACTTTTCAGCATTTGCCACCACATCCGGCAGTTCAAGTCGCAGAAAGTCACCGGACACGATACGACCGTCAAGCGATGGAAAGTGCTCTTTCAGATAGTCCACACTCTCTTTGTCAAGCTCTACCACTCGCAGGTCATGACCGTTCTCAAGCAGAAATTGAGTCAGCACACCCATGCCCGGACCAACCTCTATCACGGGGTAGTCCTTATAGTCACTCAGTGTGTCCGCTATTCGCTTGGCCACACTCAAATCTGTCAAAAAGTGCTGTCCGAGCGCTTTTTTAGGCTTTACTTGCTGCATCTTTCTTTTATTTTGTGAATATTCAAGCAAATTTACACATTTTTTTTCGCATTTCTGCATTTTGATTATAAAAAAGAG
>CALYOL010000180.1 GCA_945231345.1 uncultured Porphyromonadaceae bacterium | reverse complement strand
AACCAAATTAAAATTACAGAGCCCTTAAATATGTCACTATTGGGGATTTATTATGTTCTTTAGAAATAATAAATAATAATGAAGACTTTTACGCATTAAGGCCGTATGATTTAGATAATATCTGGTCATTTAGAAATTTACGCAATAAATGTTGTCACTCGGGGACTATAGACGACGTCGATTTAAATACAGTTACTAATCAATTCCTCGATTTTTGCGATTATTTACTTCCTGAATTAAACAAAATAAAACAATCCCTTCGAAGTTGAATAACGCACTGATATAATGATTTCTCAACAATAATTCTTAAAAAGTTGCCCGGTAGCTATTTGCCTGCCGGGCAACTCAATTTTAATTAATAACTCTAAAAAAAACAAACGACTATGGAAAATACATATATCCTTTTACGCCGTCATTCCCTTTTCCCTTTTCCGGCGCTTGCACACCTCAAGGCTGCTCAGGTGATGACTGAAATAGCTTGCCGCCATTTTACTTGAATAGACCAGACGCTTAAAGCGCTCTACTACGTCTTGAGGCTTTACACCTCTCACACCAAGAAGCACCCACACCCTACCATTCGACAGCAAAAATCTCGTCCTTCGAAGCTGACTGTTCAACTTCCCTATTAGCCACATATACGAATCCTCGTATACTTCAGCAGACGGCACACCTTGGCACCTCGTGTAAAACACAAAATTGCCATTTTTCTCAAATCTCATAAAATACCTCGACCCGTTAAAAACTACCATAAGCGTATCCACCGAACGACGCCTTACATTTAGCCCCGCAAGCTCCAGCTTTCTCGCTATCAGCTTCTGACGGATATTCAGCATTCTCTGAGACTCTACTTTTTCTTCGTTTTTCATTGATTTTGAATTGTTTACATTATTATTTTTCATATTGTATTGTTTTTTCATTTTTTTATTAGAATTAAGTGATTATTGTTAAGACAAGCACCCGATTTTCAGAGCACTCAGGATTGACTCATTTGGCTTTTACAATTAGATTTTCTTAATGCCATAAGAAAACTTATTGTCCGAAATCAGACTTAGCATGATTTGAACCATTTGAGAACCGGTAATCGACCTGTTTTCGTTTAGGCTCTTAAGACGTTCCAAAGACTCCTCGCGCGTCATTGCCTCACCGCCCTCATAAAAAACACAGCCATGAAACATTATCATGTTTTTCATTGTAAAATACGCTCCAGTGCCCTTATACGCGTCCTTAAACGCCTCATTCGCCATGCTACAACCCTTAAGACCGTCCAATATACCCTGATTATACCACCGGCTGCGCTCTTTGACCTCCTCCAGCTCATTATGCGCGATAAGACGCTTCTGCGCTTGTAGGTCTTCCTTCACTATTTTCTTCGCGCGCCATGCAGAATACTGTTTCAGGCGGCGGTCTATATTCTTCTCGCTAAGCTCACCCCTGCCCCACTTCAGGTTTTTGAACATTTGAGCCATTATCCAGCGACGCCACTCCCTGTGAAGCCAGATGTCGCCACTTGACTCTATCATTCGTTCTACACTGTCATTGCTTTCTGTTGAAGCAAAAATTCCTTTAAATTTACTTATCAAATTCATAATGTTTTATTTTTAATTAATTATTTATTTAACCATTCCTTTAATATCACCAAGTCCTTGTCTTTCTTGCTCTGCCAATACCACATACCCTCTGGTATCACCAGTGACCCGTTCATGGCATAGATAAGGACCGTCATTTCAAGTCTCGTACGAGCCTCCTCATTACACTCAAGGATTTGAGTCCCATTCAGCTCGTCCTCTTTCAGCGCCTTAAACAAGCACCTGTTTCTGCGGCCGCCGGATTGTGGAGAACTATACTTATACTGCTCATAAGCCTCCTCTATGTGACGGAACGCCACCTCCGGTGAGACCTTACGGAGACCAAGGTTTCCCGAATAATCTCCGCGGTCAATTACCTTAACACCGTCGATTTTCACCGTACGATTGGGTATATTCACCACCACACGCTTGCCTGTTCTTGTAGATTGCATAGCAACCCTAAATATTGTATCACTCATTATATTGTTTTTTAGTTTATAATTAAAAAAATGGGATATGTCAAAAAGCCGGGCACGTCTCTCTAAGCTTTTAATCATGCGCGAATGAAATTTGCGCATGTGAATGGTCTTCTTCCCATATCCCCCTTGCTCGTGCGACAATTTAAAAATGGAGAGTGCCGATTTCCGGGCACATAACTCTAAAATGTTGACATTGCAAATGGAACATTTGCAATGTGGGGAAATCCCCACTCTCCTCGATGCGTGTGCGTCGCATTATGTCAAATTCCTCTTACCAAAGCTTCATATACCGGTCTTGAGCTTAACAGAGCTTTACGCATACACGTAAGCGACATATAGCCCTCTATCTCCCTGACCGTCTTCCGCCGGTTACTACTCACATGACGACCTTTCGTCCTTACTATGCAGCCTCCGGCTTGACCTGAGCTATACTGAAGACCTCCAAGTTTCCTTCGCCCTGTCTCTGATGCCCTCAGACAGTCAAGTATGTATGTATTCAGCGTGTCAATGTCCTTTTGGCTGTTTATGCAGTTCAATATCCGAGTCGCCCAGCTATGCTCTCCGTCTCCTACATACAGATACTTCAGAACCCTCCGAAGCGGATTTTTTACCTGATGCCGCTTCCCTCCTTCACCGCCTTGAGAAGACACTCGCCTAAACACACGCTCATGGATTTCATGGCTGAACGTCTCTACCTGGTGTGGTGATATCGAAATACTGCCACCTCGTATTGAAAATCCAAGAAAGTTAAACCATTTATTATCTGTAAGATACTTAAACTTTTTGTCATTTTTGCGCAACCCCGCTTCACTGAGCTTTAAGTCCATAAGCGACTTCGCCTCCTCATAGTCTTCTCCGATATACAGCATATCGTCTGAATAACGTACATAATAGCCTTTAAGACCATATAGCGCCTCGTCTACTTCATGCAGAACTGCATTTGCCAGATATGCCGACACTGCACAACCCTGCTTTAGTGACTTATATTCACTAGTCAGATTCCCCTCATGATTTATATATTCCTTCGAGTGATAATACTCCCTCAATAGGTCTATGAGTGCTGACTTGCCATATCGCTCCTCTACCTCGTCAAAAGCCTTGTCAATATACTTTATTTTTACACTGTCAAAATACTTCGACAAATCACTTTTCCAGCCTATCACCTTGCCGCTTTCCTCGCTTCCAAACTTGTCCGCTATCGCCTTTGATACCTCTTTCACCACTTTTCCGCAGCCTATGCCTGGCTGATAAGACTTGCATGAAGGGTGTATCCGGTCACTCATTTTGTCAAGCAGCAAATCATTCGCTATACTGAGCACTATTCGGTCCTCGTCGCTGTTGATATATACATTACGATACTCGCCTGGAGTGTCCTTGGGGATTCTCTGCTCCCTCGGCATAGCGATATGATACTCATGGTCTCGAATTGCACGATACAGTGCTTTTCTTCCCTCTACTGTACTAAGCTTGCGTAGGACTTCTGGACTCATGCCCTTATCTGACCCCTTTTTCAAAGCACGTTCCCAACGGTCAAGCTCAAAAAAAGATGCCAACAGCTTGTCCTCCACTGCTGCACGTTGATTATCTAAAATAGGATGGATTTTCATGTCTTTCATAACTATTAGTTTTTGATTAGTGCAAAGGTAAGCAAAAAAATCCAAACTTCCAAATTTTTTGGCAACTTTTTTCAAAAAAAATTACACCAGCCCTCTACGCCACATCAACACACCCTGACAACGCCCTAATTACCAGTAACTTAACCAACACCCATAAAACAACTCTCGCTTGCCTTCATTAAAGACAAGCGAGAGAAATATTATCAAGAACTATTTCTTCAAGCCAACGGCTCCACTCCA
>CALYOL010000179.1 GCA_945231345.1 uncultured Porphyromonadaceae bacterium | reverse complement strand
GGACACGATGTACACCTTTTTTACATACGCATAGGACTTGACACAGATGAGGGAGACTGCTCTGCTGAAGAAGATATTGAAATGTGCCAACTTATTGCATCTCGTTATAAATTGCCATTTGACGTTGTTTCACTCCATCAGGAATATTGGGATAACGTGATGGAATATGCACTTAACACTGTCAAGCAAGGACTTACTCCAAATCCGGATATCATGTGCAACAAGATGATTAAGTTCGGTTTCTTTGAGAGCCGTTGGGGGCATGAATTTGACAAGACTGCAACCGGGCATTATGCTACCACTACAATTATTGACGACAAAGTGTTTCTATCCACCGGTGTCGATAAGGTAAAAGACCAGACAGACTTTCTTGCGCGAATAGATTATGCCCAACTGTCACATCTGATGTTCCCTATTGGAGACCTGCCCAAGTCTCGTGTACGCGAAATTGCTGCTGAAACGCGTATGCCAAATGCTTTTAGAAAAGACAGTCAGGGTATTTGTTTTCTGGGAAAAATCAATTACAACGACTTTATTCGCAGACACTTGGGTACACGAAAAGGACCTATCATTGAGATTGAAACAGGCAAAAAAATTGGTGAGCATAATGGCTTTTGGTTTCATACCATAGGACAGCGTAAAGGTCTTGGATTGAGTGGAGGTCCATGGTATGTCGTAAAGAAAAATGTTCGCGACAACGTGATATATGTTTCAAACGGTTACGACACCGAAAAACAGTACGGTCACCTTATACATATCGATGAAATGCATTTCATCACCCTCAATCCTTGGGAAACAGGCTGCGACAAAGTGAGAATCACCTTTAAGAACCGCCACACTCCTGAGTTTTTCAACGCTACTCTCTCCCATTTAGGAGAAAGAGAATATTTAATCGAGTCTGATAAACCGATACAAGGCATAGCTCCGGGACAATTCGCCGTAATTTACGATGAAAACTCTCATCTATGCTATGGCAGCGGAATAATTACCGGACAAAACCCAGAAAAAATGAGGAGGTAAGCATGGAAGACAGAATAAGACTAAAAGTGATGGGGATTTCATACAGCCAGCTACAGGCCGGAGCTTATGCTTTAATCCTTGAGGAAGTTGGTGGACCAAGACGAATACCCGTTGTGATTAGTGCTGATGCAGCGCAGTCTATAGCAATAAAGTTGGAAGGAATTATACCTCCTCGTCCCCTCACCCACGACCTGTTCACAAGCTTTGTACGCGCTTATGGCATCAAGCTGCAAGAAGTTTTTATATACAAGTTTGAGGACGGAATATTTTCCTCAGAACTCACGTTTACCGATGGTGATAGGCAGGTAGTGTTAGACTCCAGAACGTCTGACGCCATCGCAATAGCACTCCGCACAAAAACACCAATCTTTACTACACGACAAATTTTGGAAGAAACCGGATTCATAATGGAGATTGTGCGACCCGGTGAAGTGCACAAGGATGAAGAAATTGTGCCTGAAGAAGAGTTCATAATTCAAGAACCCAAAATAGAAAATTACACCATAGATGAGCTTGAGCGAACACTTCAGCACCTTATTGACACTGAAGACTACGAACAAGCTGCTAAAGTGAGCAAGATACTCAATGAAAAGAGGAAAAATTCACAAAATGATGATATTTTTCCAATTTAATTCTCTCCATTTCATAGAATATCACTAAATTTGCAATTCATTAGAAAACGTTTAACAACATAACATATAAATCAAATGGCAGAAAAAGTTGAAACTGAAAGCGAAGAAAAAAAACCGATGAACTTCATCGAGGAAATCGTATATGAGGACCTCAAGGCCGGCAAAAACGGAGGACGACTAAATACACGTTTCCCGCCGGAGCCTAACGGTTACTTGCATATCGGTCATGCAAAGGCAATTTGCATGGATTTTGGCGTAGCTGAGCGTTTTGGCGGCACTTGCAACCTCCGTTTTGATGACACAAACCCTGTAAAAGAAAACGTTGAGTATGTTGATTCTATCCGCGAAGATATACACTGGCTCGGATTTGATTGGGGTGACAGAGAATACTACGCTTCAGACTATTTTCCACAGCTGTTTGAACTGGCGGTTCGTCTTATAAAAGAAGGAAAAGCTTACGTTGATGACCAGACTTCTGAAGAAATTGCAAAGCAAAAGGGTACACCTACAGTTGCAGGTACAGAAAGCCCATATCGTAACCGTACACCGGAAGAAAACCTTGACTTGTTCTTACGTATGAATGAAGGTGAGTTCGAGGAGGGTTCTCGAGTGCTTCGTGCTAAAATTGACATGGCTTCTTCAAACATGCACTTCCGTGACCCAATTATGTATCGCATAATAAAACATCCTCATCACAGGACTGGCACAAAGTGGAAGGTATACCCTATGTATGACTTCGCACACGGACAGAGCGACTTTTTTGAAGGAGTGACCCACTCTATCTGCACACTTGAATTTGTTCCTCACCGTCCATTATACGACTACTTTGTTGATGAACTCGCCGATAGCTCATATCGCCCGCGTCAGCTTGAGTTTAACCGACTGAACCTCACTTATACCGTCATGAGTAAGCGTAAGCTACTTCAGCTGGTTAATGAGGGGCTTGTTGCCGGTTGGGATGACCCTCGTATGCCGACCATTTCAGGTATGCGCCGTCGTGGCTTTACAGCGAAATCAATCCGCAATTTCATTGATTCTATCGGATATACTAAGTTTGAAGCCCTAAATAGTATAAGCCTACTCGAGCATGCCGTACGTGAAGACCTTAACGCCATTGCCACTCGTGGCATGGCTGTGATGAATCCTGTAAAAGTTATCATCACAAACTATCCTGAAAGTCAAGTGGAAATGGTGGAAATGGAAAACAATCCAGAAAATCCGGCAGAGGGTACTCATAAAATGCCTTTCACTCGCGAAATATATATTGAGCGAGAAGATTTTATGGAAAATCCTCCAAAGAAATATTTCCGACTTGCTCCCGACGCTGAAGTTCGTCTCAAAGGTGCATATATCATTAAATGTACAGGAGTAAAGAAAGATGACGAGGGTAATATTGAGGAAATTTACTGTACTTACGACCCCGACACTCGCAGTGGTCTACCCGGTGCTTCCCGTAAAGTAAAAGGCACTCTTCACTGGGTATCCGTAGCACACGCTATAGATGCTGAAGCGCGCCTTTACGACAGACTGTTTGAAGTAGAAAATGTTGCTGCAGATGAACGAGATTTCCATGAAATGCTAAACCCTAATTCTCTTAAAATTGTTAAGGGTATTAAAGTTGAACCATTTATTGCTGAAAACGCTACAAAAGGTGCTCATTTCCAATTCCAGCGTATTGGCTACTTCACACCTGATTACGACTCTACTCCGGAACACCTTATCTTTAACCGTTCAATCGGACTTAAAGACAGTTGGGAAAAGGAACAAAAAAAGTAGTTTTCAATTTGAGAACCGAAAATTTTTATAGCTTAAATATAATTTTTCATATTGTATTGGTTATGAGAGCCGCTCAATTTGAGTGGTTCTCTATTTTTTACACAACTTTAAACACAAAAATAAAGAAAAAATCAAGAAAGGTTAAAGAAAAGCTCAATAAAATTTTGTAGTTTCAAATTAAAGTCGTAACTTTGCACCCGAAAACGAAACATGGTGAGTTTAGCTCAGTTGGTTAGAGCGTCGGATTGTGGTTCCGAAGGTCGTGGGTTCGACCCCCACACCTCACCCTCAAAAGACTTGCAGATGATGCGAGTCTTTTTTTATGCATATTTGTATTACTGTAATACCCTATTTAACCTATTTCCATTTTACAAAAGAGAGACTGTCTAACAAGTTTTGGGCAGTCTCTTTTTATAGTTTCAACAGGCTAAAAAATAAGCTAAAAAATAAGGCTTTCATGCTGAAATTCAGCGTAAAAGCCTTT
>CALYOL010000178.1 GCA_945231345.1 uncultured Porphyromonadaceae bacterium | reverse complement strand
GGAGAGGTGGGTGAGTGGCTGAAACCACCAGTTTGCTAAACTGACGTAGGAGTAATCCTACCACGAGTTCGAATCTCGTCCTCTCCGCGGAAATGAGCCTTGAAGTCCGAAAGGATTTTGAGGCTTTTTGTTGTAGGAGTGTTAAATAATGTTATAGCCAAAATATCCTCGAACAAAAATGGGGGAATATTGTTCTATAAAAGCATGTATGGGAATTTGCTTAAATAATGGACGTATTTGCTGGAATAATTAAAATTTTTTATTAATTCTATTGCATATAATGCAGAAAATTTATATATTTGCGGAATTAAATATGAATTATTGTAAAAAACGAAGAAAAAAACAGGTTATAATGAAAAAGTTTTTACTGATGTCATTCTTGCTTTTTGCAGGGAGTATAGCTGCACAAACATCAATCGATGGGCAGCTGATAAATGTAAAGCGTCTGACGATAGATTCGGGACGCTTTGAAAATCCTCAATGGTCGCCAGACGGGACTAAGATTGCGTTTACCAATTATGGGTATAACAATCTGTATGTAATGGATGCAGATGGTGGTAATTGCAAGAAAGTGTCAAGTGATAATGGAGTAGGCTTTGGCTTTGAATGGAGTTCAGACTCTCGCGAAGTAATAGCTGCTGATTTGCGCTATGTTTTGGAAAACGGGAGAAAAGTGCGCAAGCAGGCGTTATGGTCGTATAGCATAAGTGGTGAAAAGAGAAAGCTGTCGGATGATGTAACTCGCATGAATCAGGCGGCACGTGTTAAGTGTGCCAAGTATAGGGGTTTACGCGGAAATAAAGTGTCAAAGATTAGTTTTTCATGTGAGCCAAAAGGACTGTATTCAGTGAATGGTATTGGTGAGAAGACCTTGATAAATGAAGGTCCGTCGTTTTGTCCATCGTTGTCACCGGATGGGAAAAGAGTGGCGTTCAATCACGGGAATAATGTTTGTGTGATGAATATAGACGGGACCGGCAAGCGAGTTCTTGACCGAGGTTTTAATCCGGTATGGGTAAATGGTCGCCAGATAGTGTATGAACAGACACAAGATGATGGGCATACATATACGTCAGGTGAGCTATATGTGATAAACATTGACGGGAGTGGCAAAAAGGCACTAACGTCTACGAGCGACCGCATAGAGATGTGTCCATCAATCAGTCCGGATGGGAAGAAGATAGTTTTCTGCTCGTTTAGTGATGGTCAGATTTATTCAGCAGACTTAAAGTAAAGGGAGGATAATTATGAGAAAGACAATATATTCAGCATTATTGGCACTTGCAGCGATGGTGCCAAATGAGGGAAGCGCATCATGGAGTGACTATGTGATAATTCTTGACCCGGGACATGGAGGCGATGACTGCGGAGCTGTTTATGACAACGGAGCATATAGCAATCAAACAGAGTCGTGGCTTGTGTTTCAGTGTGCGTCGAATGTTTACAATAAACTGAGTTCGCTTGGTGCGGAAGTCTATATGACTCGCTGGCAAGATGATTTTGAGGGAGAGATAGACTTATCTCCACGAAGGGCGTACTGCTATACCTATGGTTCAGACGTATTTGTATCCTTTCACCTGAATGCGGCAAATGCATCGGCACATGGCACCGAGACGTGGTATTATTATGATGGCAGTTATAATCTCGCTACCTGTGTACAAAACGGACTTATGAGTAAGTTTGGCGAAGTAGACGGCACAGGTGGATATGAAATGATAAACAGAGGGATTAAAAATAATGGCTGGACAGTTATAACTGCGGGAGATGCATATCCGTCAGTATTGACAGAGGGACTATTTATCGACTGCTATACAGACTGGCAGTTAATCCAAGATACGGCAAGCAGTGGCTTTTATGCGTGGGTAGATGGTCACTTGAAGGGTATCTATGATTATCTTTCGGGATATGGATATTATTCAGTTTCAGAGCCGACATATTATGGTGGCGGAGGCGGCGGAGGAACAGTAAGTACTCCGTATATAGCAGTGAGCACGAATAATGTCTACCTGCAGTGTGAAGCGGGACAAACGGCAACAGCGACGGTTCAGCTTGAGGGTAATAAGCTGAATGGATGGTGTTATGTAACTCCTACTGATAAGTGTAAAGGCGTATTTAGTGTAAGTCCAACAGGGCTAAATGTAGCGGGCTATCCAGAGTATAATTTTGCTGATGAAAATCCAACAGTGACAATAACATTCACACCAGACAAAGTGGGTGAATGGAGTGGAGACCAAGACGGTGACGGATATAACGACTACGTAATCACACTAAAGAGTGTAGATACAGACGGAAATGACGTTTATCAGTGGATAAACCTGAATGGCACAGCAACGGCACCTCCACTGTCATTTAGTGAGAAGTGGAATTTCAGTGACAAAGCCGGCACACTGACTCAGATGGGCTGGGATGCGTCAAAAGTGCGTAATATGGCTTATTATAAAGGTAAATTGTATCTTGTGTATGAACAGTCGTACATCAAAGTGGTGGATGCACGCACCGGCAGGTGGCTATATGACTTGAATAGCGAAGGAATAGAAGGCGGACTTGTGACGCTGTGTGATGTGCGTCCGTTTGACGGCAAGATAGTAGGGTGCAATATAGGAGGGTTAGATGCATCAGGCAACCAGCACGACCTCAAAATATATGTATGGGAAAATGCGACAGATGCGCCGAAAGTGACAACTATAAGCTATGCTACACTTGCGGCAAATAATATAGTTCGCCTTGGAGACTATATTGAGGTTGGCGGTGCGTGGAGCGGAATTGACGGCAGCCGCATAATCTTTGCCTGCGATAATTATGGCAAGGTGAGTGGTGTGACAGGCGGAACGTATATTGTAGAATTTCCAGTATCAAACGGGGAAATAGGAACGAGTCCGAGCAATATAGTGGAAGTGACAGCGGATGGAGCATATCTGCCAGCAAAATCGTCAATACGAGCATATCCTACGATGTATGGCTATATGATAAACGGAGCGAGCATACCGGCGACAAAGATAGGCCCAACAGGAAGCAGACTTGACTATATGTCAGGCTTTAAGACATGGGGAAATGCCTATCGCCAGTTTGACTATGATGGTACGACATACGCGTTTATCCTTGACTTTAACGATGGAGTCTATTCAACAACAGACTCTAATGGCTATCCATCACAGACTGCCGAAGATGCGGCAAAGAACTATACGGGAGGTCATGCGAAGCTGTTGCAAATTACATCGTCAGACTGGAGCTATACGTTCTTTTCACCAAAGAATATGTCGTCATACCCAGCAGCAACACTTTCAGACACGCGCCAGAACATGAACTGCACGGGAAATATCCAACTGAACCAGGATGGTGACAACTATGTGGAAATGTGGGTTCTAAGCACAAACCAGGGTATAGCATATTATTATACAGGCAATGCGCCAGAGAGCGAATATAAAGAGCCGTCACTGTCAGCATCGGCAACATCTTTGACATTCAGTGCAGAGTATGGCTCAAGCGATGAAAAGACAGTGAATATCACAGGTGTGAACCTGTCAAGTGATATAAGTGTGACAGTTTCAGGTGACGGGGCGGAAAACTGGAGTGTAAGCCACGAAACTATGACCGGCAGTGGTGTGCTAAGTATCACATATTCGCCAAAAGAAATCGGCAATCATATTGCAAGTGTGACTCTTACAGCAGAAGGTGCAGAAGACGTTGTGATTTCACTTGTGGGAAATTGCTATGCGGAAGAGCAGATAGACGGCTATGAATTTGTACAAGACTGGAAGCATACAGAGGGTCATCTAACAGCTAATTCAGCGAGCAGATGGGCAACCGGTTTTGATGGTAAGATATATGTAAATGACCATGCAAACAGCAAGCTCTATTATTGGACAAAAGACGGCATTACAGATACGGGTATATCTTCATGCGCCGGTACTGCTATTACCAATGA
>CALYOL010000177.1 GCA_945231345.1 uncultured Porphyromonadaceae bacterium | reverse complement strand
AAATGATGGTATGTTACCAAAATGTAAGTTTTGGGTTTGAAATGGATGAGGAAGTCGGTTTTGTTATGGTAGAAATAGTGGGTTTTAGAAGAATAAGGTGGTGCTATTTTTCTAAAATGGATATTTTGATGATAGGAAAAGACAGGATTATGCCATAAAATGAGGCTTTACGATGGTTGGATTGTAGCATGAATGTGGAATGATAGGATAAAATAATTTATTCGAGAAGAGTGGCGTTAAATTCGTGGTTTTTTGCTAAATTTGCAGAATAAAAGTGAAAGTAGATGAGCAATAATACAAAAATACTGTGGGCTGACGATGAAATAGACTTGCTGAAGCCTCATATACTGTTTCTAAAGCAGAAAGGGTATGAGGTAGTGACAGCCAATAATGGTCGCGATGCGATAGAGGCTGTAGAGGAGTCGTCGTTTGACCTGATAATCCTTGATGAGAATATGCCCGGTCTGACGGGTCTTGAAACGCTGGGTCAGATAAAGCAGATAGCTCCGGCAACACCGGTGATAATGATAACGAAGAGCGAGGAGGAGAATATCATGGACCAGGCAGTGGGGAATAAAATCTCAGACTATCTGATAAAGCCTGTAAATCCCAATCAAATCCTCATCTCTATAAAGCGTAATGTACATTCCGAGCGTCTTGTGTCTGAAAAGGCGACTGCAGACTATCGTCAGGAGTTTTCTCGAATTTCGATGGCGATAAGTGAGTGCTATACAGTGGCAGACTGGGCAGAACTGTACCGGAAAATCTCATTTTGGGAGATGGAACTGGCAGCGACAGAGACGAATATGGATGAGATGCTGGAGATGCAGAAGGCTGAGGCAAATAATGCGTTTTATAAGTTTGTGAAGCGTAATTATGAGGACTGGATAACGGATGAAGAATGCGAGGGTCGCCCAATGATGAGCCATGAGGTGATGAAGAAGCGTATATTCCCTTTGCTGGATGAAGGGGAGAAGGTTTTTCTGATAGTTATAGATAATTTCCGACTGGACCAGTGGATGACGATAAAGCCACTGCTTAATGAGTATTTCACGTTTAATGAGGAGACTTATTGCTCAATACTGCCGACAGCGACCCAGTATGCGAGAAATGCGATATTTTCGGGTCTACTGCCGGTGAAAATAGCTCAGATGTTTCCGGAGCTGTGGATAGACGAGGATTCGGAAGAGGGAAAGAATATCAATGAGTCACCTCTGATAGCGACCCAGTTTGAGCGATATCGCCGTAAGTGCCGTTTTTCATATAACAAGGTTAATGACAGTGCGGCGGGCGAGCGTCTGCTGAAGGAGTTTTCAAACCTTGAGGGCAATGACCTGAATGTTGTGGTACTCAACTTTATAGATATGCTTTCTCATGCTCGCACAGAGAGCAAGATGATACGCGAATTGGCATCGAGCAATGCGGCGTACCGGTCTCTGACGGAGTCGTGGTTTAAGCACTCATCGGCGATAGATTTGTTTCGCAAAATAGCAGAAAAGGGCTATAAGATAGTTCTTACGACGGACCATGGGACGGTAAGGGTTACAAATCCGCTGAAGGTTGTAGGCGACAAGAATACGAATACAAATCTGCGGTATAAAGTGGGGAAAAGTCTCAGCTATAATGGACGGCAGGTGTATGAGATAAAGAAGCCGGAGCAGTATGGCCTACCATCGCCAAATGTGTCGTCGACATATATTTTTGCGGGAAATCAGGATTTTTTTGCCTACCCGAATAATTATAATTACTATGTACAGTATTATACGGATACGTTTCAGCATGGCGGTATTTCGCTGGAGGAGATGATAGTTCCGTTGATTACTATGACTGCTAAGTGATGAGAGCAAACGTGATAGGTAACGGTGCTACGAAATAAATACAGTTAAGAAAAATGATAAAAGAAATTAAAATCAAGTCGCTTGCGGAGATAGACGCAGCGGCGAAGGAGATGGTAGAATTAATGGGCGACTACACCATTTTTGCATTTTATGGAGAGATGGGCGCCGGCAAAACGACATTTATCAATGCTCTGAGCCATGCACTTGGCGTAGAGGAAGATGTGACAAATTCGCCGTCGTTTTCAATCATAAATGAGTATCGCTCTGACACAACAGCGGAGCTGATATATCACTTTGACTTGTATAGGCTGGAGTCGATAGACGAGGCGTTTGACATAGGTGTAGAGGACTATTTCGATTCCGGTGCTCTGTGTCTGCTGGAATGGCCTGAGCGAATAGAAGACCTGTTGCCGGATGATACGGTGAAAATAAAAATCACAGTTGCTGAAGATGATGCACGCACATTAACACTTGACTTTCCGGAATTATGAAAATAATTGAAATAGCGAGCACTAATTCTACAAATTCTTATCTTTCCGGGATAGCAGAAAGCAGCGAGACTTACACAGTGGTGTCTGCAGAAGAGCAGACAGCAGGACGTGGTCAGCGCGGAAACAGGTGGGAGTCAGAGCCGGGGAAAAACCTTACGTTTTCAGTGCTTCTAAGACCGACGCACGTCAAGGCGGCAGACCAGTTTATAATTTCCCAGGCAGTGTCTGTAGCGATAGCGAGAGTGCTGGCAAGGCGTGTGAAAAATGGCGGCGAGGTGGCGGTGAAATGGCCAAATGACATCTATGTGGATAATCAGAAAATCTGTGGGATACTGATAGAAAACTCACTGTTAGGCAATGAGATAAGCCGCACGATAGTGGGTGTGGGTGTTAACGTAAATCAGAAGGATTTCAGGTCTGATGCTCCAAATCCGGTGTCGCTCATCCACGTGATAGGCGAGGAAACAGACCGCAAGGAATTGCTCACCGAAATATGTGCCGCAATTGAGCGATGTGTTGAGGCGATTGCTGATGACGAAGAGCGCCGACAGATAGTAACGATATATAAATCAATGATTTGGCGACGCGAGGGCGAGCACAAGTATTGTATACCCGGCGGCGAGTCGTTTATGGCGGAGATAGTGGATATAGCGCCATCCGGACATATCACGCTGCGTGACACGGAAGGAGTTGAGCGAGTTTTCGCATTTAAGGAGGTTCAGTATATACTATGAAACTGCTTGTGTGGCTCCGAGCGATGCGGTTGCAGACGTTGCCTGTAGCGATGTCGAGCATGATAGTGGCTACTGCGCTGATACAGAGATATGTAAGTGCTACTCCGGGTGCGGAGATGAATGTGTATGCCACAACGCTGTGTTTTATATTTGCGGTACTTGCGCAAATAACGTCAAACTTTGCGAATGAGTATTACGACTATGTACGCGGAGGCGACAAGGCTGGTCGCGAGGGCTTTCGCCGAGGAGTGGCAGAGGGGGATATAAGTGCAAGAGCGATGAAGATAGCGTCGATTGTGACTATCGCAATAGCCTGTGCAGTAGGTCTTTGCCTTGTGCCGATAGGTGGATGGCAACTGATACCGCTGGGAATCGTGATAGCTCTTGGTGCATTTGCATACAGTGCAGGTCCGTATCCGCTGTCTCAGCATGGACTTGGAGAGGTGGCTGTGATAATTTTTTTCGGAATAGTACCAATCTGCGCGACGTTTTATCTATCGACTTTTACGGTGACGGAGGAAGTGTTTAGGGTATCGCTTGCGATGGGTTTTCTTGCGGCTAATGTGCTGGTAGTAAATAATTACCGGGACTATGAGGAGGACAGGGCATCGAATAAGACGACGCTGGCGATAGTATTTGGCAGGAAACGTTATGGAGTTCTGTATATGATAAACGGGCTTTTGGCGATGCTCTTATTTATAGGGATAGCACCAGTTTGGCTGGCGTTGCTGTTTATCTGCCTTCATAGTGGCGCATATGCGTTGATGATGCGGAGTGAGGGCAGGGAGCTGAATAAGGTGTTGGTAGTGACGTCGCTGTTGATGCTGGGATTTGCGATAATTTTTTGCGTCTAAAGTTCTAAGCACCATTCGTAAACAGGTTTGACAGTGATGGAGTGTTTGCCGGCGGATATA
>CALYOL010000176.1 GCA_945231345.1 uncultured Porphyromonadaceae bacterium | reverse complement strand
ATCTCATTTCACCAACTCCGAAAACTTTCTCACACCCGCTATATAATGCGACGTTATGATATTAACCCTCAGAGGCATTCTATCCAGCAAATCCACTTCCGGATGCTCACTATAATGCTCTCGCATCTTTATGAAATCACGGTGTGCGCGGAATATCGCACCGGCATTCTTAAAATCAAGCGTAACCACATACTTCGCCCATGCTATTGTATCTATCAGCCTACGTTTTAGCAACTTACGGCTTCTCGTCGCATCAGGCAGATTTTTATGCATCATCAGCAGATTATTGCGGAAATTCAGATACGTCTTTCGCGGATTATTATACGCAAGGCTCGCTCCACCAAGGTGATAAATCTTGCTCGACGGCACGGCTACTATCTTCTTGCCCGTCAGCAAAACTCGCCAGCAAAGGTCTATCTCCTCCATATGAGCGAAAAAGCGATTGTCAAGACCGCCTACCGCAAGGTATGTCTCTGTCCGGATTGTAAGTGCTGCCCCGGACGCCCAGAATATCTCCATTTCTGTATCATACTGACCTTCATCCTGCTCTACTGTCTCCATTATCCTGCCGCGGCAATACGGAAAACCGTTAACGTCTATAAAGCCTCCGGCAGCTCCTGCATGCTCAAACATCCGTCTATCCCTGTCAGACAGCACTTTAGGCTGAACCGCTGCTACTTCTTCATGCGATTCCAGATAATCATACAGCGGACGCAGCCAACCTTCTGCCGGTGCTACATCTGAATTTAGCAATACGGTGTATTTATACCTCGTCTGCTCTATTGCTCGGTTATATCCCTCCGCAAATCCGTAATTCTCAGGGAATTGTATAGTTTTTACCTGTGGAAACTCTTTTTGCAGCACCTCCACAGACCCATCTGTCGAGCCGTTATCCGCCACTATCACGTCTGCTATTTCTGCATCAGTTGTCGCCACCACCTGGGGCAAATATTTGCGCAGCAACTGCTCTCCATTCCAGTTTAGTATTATTACGGCTATCGGCTTCATTTCTCTTCGGGCATTGTTACTGGTATTTTCCACCGCTTATGCGTCCACAGCCATATTTCCGGCTGTCGCATGATGGTTTCCTGTAGATATTTGACGTAAGTATCTGTTATTTCTGTCTGTTCCATCTCTGACGCATCATCAGCTATTTTTCTGACCACTATCTTGTATTTTCCTCGGCTGTGCTTCATCATGTCCCAATACACCACCGCCGTTTTAAGTCGGTTGGCTACTGTTGCTGTGCCTGTTATCATCGCTGTGGGGTGATTTAGGAATTTTACGATGTGGGTTGGGTCGCCGTGGCTTGGCTTTTGGTCAGACATAAAGCCTACTACCCACTTTTTCCCTGCCCTGTTCAGCATCAGCAGGTCGCGCAACACTGTCTTTTTCTTGTAAGACTGCGCTCCAAAGCGCCCTCGTAGCCGTAGCATCACTGAATCAAACCATTCTGATTTCAGTGGACGGTAAACCTGGGCAAAAACCACATTTTCATCATCTTTATGACGGCTGTGCAAGATTACGGACGGTGCCCACTCCCAGTTGAAACAGTGGGAAAAATACACCACCACCGATTTCCCGGCATCAACCGCCGAATCTATATGTTCTAAGCCCTCAAACTCAAAACGCCTCAGCATTTCCTCGTCTGATATATGCGCAAGTTTCAGCGTTTCAAACACATAGTCGCTGAAATTATGATAAAACCGCCGGCTCACCTCTTTCACCTGCTTTGCATCATATTCCGGAAACGACTCGCGGATATTTTTCTCCGCCACTGTCCGGCGATAGCGGATAACGTAGTATAGCAGGAAAAAAGTCACGTCTGCAAGTGCATACAGCATTCCCATCGGCAGCCGTGCTACACCGTTTATCATCGCATCGCCTATTGCATGGAATATCCGCTTCATTTCACTATCTCTCCCTTCATTTCCTCTCCGCCTGCAAGTGTCTCTGACAGTCTCACTGACACGATATGATTGTCTATCGCAGACGAATCCGACGCGGTAATCACCACTTTCAGGTAATTGTCGGTAAATCCGTTCATCGGGCGACCCTTTCGGCTGTGTTCTAACAGCACCGGGCGAACTGTCCTCTCAAATTGCCTACTGAATGCCAAAAGTTTTGCCTCTGAAATACCTAACATTATGCGTGTGCGGCGATGCTTCTCTTCCGGTGACACAACATGCTCTATATTCAGTGCCTTCGTCCCGGGTCGCTCTGAGTATGTGAAGACGTGAAGTCGTGAAATCGGAAGCGACTCCACAAATGCGCGCGATTTCTCAAATTCTTCCTCTGTCTCTCCTCTCGCCCCCACTATCAGGTCTACCCCTATAAACGCATGGGGCATCACCGTCTTTATCGCCTCTATCTTGTGGCGAAACAGGGCTGTATCATAGTGACGGTGCATCAATTTCAGCACCGTGTCGCTCCCGCTCTGAAGCGGTATGTGGAAATGTGGCATAAATCGCTTTGAATGTGCCACAAATTCTATTATCTCATCTGTCAGCAGGTTTGGCTCTATCGACGATATGCGGTAGCGCTCTATCCCTTCCACCTCGTCAAGGGCGCGGATTAGGTCATAAAATGTCTCTCCGGTCCCCTTCCCGAAATCTCCGATATTAACTCCCGTTATCACTATCTCCTTGCCGCCCTCGGCTGCCACCTGTTGCGCCTGGCTGACTATCTGCTCTATGCTCCCGCTGCGGCTTCTCCCGCGTGCCATCGGTATCGTGCAATAGGTGCACCAATAGTCACACCCATCTTGAACCTTCAGGAAATATCTCGTGCGGTCTCCCCGTGAGCACGACGGTGAAAACTCTCGCAGCTCCCGGCTCGGCGTGATATGGGTCTGGGTCTCCTTCTGCTCAAGCCACTCGTCAAGAAATTTCGTCAATACAAGTTTCTTGTCATTCCCCGCAACTATCGCCACTCCCTTTATCGCCGCTATCTCCTCGCTTTTCAGCTGGGCATAGCAGCCCGTCACTATTATTGCCGCTTCGGGATATTTTTTCGCAAACGAGCGTATCTGCTGACGGCATTTCTTGTCCGCAACTTCTGTCACGCTGCAGGTGTTCACCACTATTATGTCCGGCGTCTCACCTGTAGACACACGTCGGATTCCCTTTTCCGCAAACAGCTTGGCTATCGTCGATGTCTCCGAAAAGTTCAGCTTGCAGCCAAAGGTGTGGAAAAGGGCTGTCCGATTGTTAAATGTCTCTTTATCTATCATTTAGTTTCTTCCGTCTGGTCATACCACTGAGAATACATCAGGTAGTTGTGCGCTATCTTGATGTTCATCTCCTTGGCTTTCTCAGGCTCTACCATCTTGATGAATTTCGCCGGCGTGCCGCCCCACAGCTCGTGCGGACCTATCTGCGTCTTGCTCAGTACTACGGAGCCTGCCGCTACCATTGCGCCTTCGCCCACTACCGCATCGTCCATCACTACCGCTCCCATGCCTATCAGCGCATAGTCGTGGATTTTCGCTCCGTGGATTGTCACATTATGCCCTATCGATACATCGTTGCCTATTTCTATCGTTGATTTCTGGTAGAGTGTGTGGAGTACGGAGCCGTCCTGGATATTCACGCGGTTGCCGATGCGGATTGAGTTCACGTCTCCGCGGATTACGGTGTTAAACCAGATGCTGCACTCATCGCCGATTACTGTATCGCCGATTATTGTTGCATTTTGCGCCAGAAAACAGCCCTCGCCTATCTCCGGTGTAAATCCTCTTACAGGTATTATCAGTGCCATATCGTTCTTATCGTGTTAATGGTTTTGTCTTTTCTGCAAGCCATGCGCGGCTCTCTTCGTCAAGTCCGCCCTGTAGTGCGTCATATACCTTCTTGTGATATCCATTTACCCATGCTATTTCTGCATCAGTCATGATTTCTGTGTTAAACAGTTTCAGGTCAAATGGGAACAGTGTCAGCGTCTCGAATTTATAGAATTTGCCAAACTCTGTCTCAAATGCCGG
>CALYOL010000175.1 GCA_945231345.1 uncultured Porphyromonadaceae bacterium | reverse complement strand
CGGGTACGGTGGGCGTGCGTATGGGAAGCGCAACTATTCCGGATTCACGCAACCGAAGAGAAATTTCCACTGCTCTTGCGGCATCGCCTACTATAAGAGCCTGAATATGGCTGATAGCTGCGGGAGGCGTACTGCTATGAGAGGAAAGAATTTCGTAAAGAAGACGTGAAAGTTTCTGTAAATGAAGCCTTTCGTCATCCATTTCTTTCATTTTTCTAATCATAATTCGGCTCCATTCCACTTGTAGCGGGGAGATGGCAGTGGAGAAGATAAAGCTGCGAGCCCTATTTATCAAAAAGTCTTTAATAACTGGCGAGACTGCGGCAAAAGCGCCGTAAGATGCGAGAGCTTTTCCAAAAGTGCCAATAATTACATCTACAGCATCAGGGTCGCTACTACTCATCGTAATCCCCTGCCCTCCAGCACCTTCCGCACCGAAAGAATGAGCTTCGTCAACGTAGAGAAGTATGTTTTCGTAAGCCTTTTTGATATTTATAAGTCGCTCAATATCAGCAGCATCGCCATCCATACTATACCTACTTTCCACAATTATGAGTTTGCGTTTCTCTGCCGGTGCTTCAGCTACGAGTCGCTCTAATTCATCAAAGTCGTTGTGCGCAAACCGTTGAAATTTGGAGCGGGAGAGAATAATGCCGTCAATGATGGAAGCGTGGACGAGTCGGTCTGCAATGATGATAGTATCTCTGTCTGCAAGAGCAGAGACGATGCCGGTGTTTGCGTGATAGCCACTGTTAAAAATCAGGGCAGGGCGGCGGAAAATCTCAGCCAAGTCATTTTCAAGCAGAGAGTATGGCTCCTGGCAAGCGGCAAGGAGTCTCGAAGCCACAGAACTCATTGGGAGATGAAGCAGTTGCGGCTCAGTCTCGGCAAAATCGGCAAGAGAATAACGGCTCAACCCAAGATAGTCGTTGCTCGAAAGGTCGATAACACCGGAATTGAGCCTGTCTGCCGGGCAAGAGCGAAAATTACCTGTATTTCGCAAATTATCAAGGACTTGAGAGTATTCCATCACCTTATAATTTCAAGCATATTGTTTATAAGATACAGCAATTCCTCGTCACTGATGATATATGGCGGCATGATATAGACATTTCTGCCAAAAGGACGAACCCAAATGCCTCGCGCCACGCATTTTTTCTGAAATTCGCCTACATCAACCGGCTCCTTCATTTCAACCACACCGATTGCACCGAAAACCCTGACATCTTTCACACCCTTAAAATCGCGGGCGGGAGCAAGGTGAGTTTTCATCATGTCTGCGAGGTGGCTAATGACAGATGCCATGTCTTTCTCATTGAGCATCTTGATAGACTCGATGGCGATAGCGCAGGCGAGCGGATTTCCCATGAATGTGGGACCGTGCATCAATACGCCCGCCTCGCCGTTAGAGATGGTGTCTGCGACGTCTTTAGTGGTGAGCACCGCACTTGAGGTAAGGTATCCGGCAGTGAGTCCCTTTCCGATTGTCATAATATCCGGCTGCACTCCGGCGTGTTCCCATGCAAATGCCTTTCCTGTACGCCAGAATCCTGTTGCTATTTCGTCAAAGATGAGATAAATGCCATATTTGTCGCAAAGTTTGCGAGCCTCTACAAGATATTGAGGATGGTAAAACCACATTCCACCCGCGCCCTGCACAATAGGCTCAAGTATCATTGCGGCAAGCTCATCGTGGTGCTGTTCAAGGCAGTCTTTTAGTGGCTGCATCTGCGCATCGTCCCACTCATCATCAGGTCTTACAGAAGGTTGCGGAACAAAAAAGCGAATTGGCAGAGCAGAGCCGAAAGCTCCGTGCATTCCCGTCACCGGGTCACATACGCTCATTGCATTCCAAGTGTCACCGTGATAACCGGAGCGAATGGTGACAAAATTAGTCTTCTTATGGCTTCCGCTCTTGGAAATAGCCGCTTGAACAGCCATTTTCATGGCAACTTCAATAGCGACAGAGCCACTGTCGGCATAAAAGATATTATTCATTGCCGGAGGCGCCATATTCAGGAGCATTTTTCCCAAGGTGATAGCAGGCTCGTGAGTGAAACCGCCAAACATGACGTGTGACATTTTAGCGAGCTGGCGGTCGATAGCAGCGTTAATTCGCTCGTTGTTGTATCCATGAATAACCGCCCACCAAGAAGACATGCCATCAATAAGGTCAGTGCCGTCTGCGAGGTAAATGTGAACGCCCTCGGCGCGCTCCACAACGTAGGTAGGGAGAGGATTTATTGTAGAAGTATATGGATGCCACAGGTGCTCACGGTCCCATTGGTCATGAACGATATTTGCAGCATCAGTTCTATCTATATTCGTCATTAATCAGTCCTTTCGTTTTAGGAGTACAAAATTACGGAATTTCCGCCAAATAAGTCGCAAAATTTGAGTTAAAAGTTTGCTAAATGTCAATTGAAAGATTGAAAGAAAAATATTGTTGTCACTAACCCCAGCATGTATGTTAAAATCAGTTAAATATCTGCATTCTTCTTTGTTTACTCGCAAAAAAGCAATACCTTTGCACCGCTTTTCGCAAGTTCGGGGTGTAGCTCAGTTGGTTAGAGTACACGTCTGGGGGGCGCGAGGTCGGCAGTTCGAGTCTGCTCACCCCGACCATAATGTAAATGCCTGGAAATAAAGATTGTTATAGTCATTATTTCCAGGCATTTGTATCAAGAATTTTATGAAAATTGATTGAAAATAAAGTCTTTTTCAAATATTTGTAATAAAAGGGGTATACTTTTGCATCGGCAATTATATACAAATTAGTACAAAACTACAGATTCATGGTTATCATATAGTGAGGCAATGACATAAAATTGCAAGGAGGCGCGGGCGATATTTGTCTGAAATTTCACTCGCGCCTCCTTGTTTGCTACTATTATCTTTATCTTACAGCAACTTTCTTGCCACCAATGATGTAGATGCCGGGGGAGAGGGAAACAAATGTCTGTCCCTGTGCATCTATGCGACGAATAAGGACTCCTGCAACATTGAAAATGTCAAATGACTGCTTTGTGTCACTGACAATGACTGCACCGCCTACTGTGCCATACACAGCCCATCCGCCGGTTTCTACAATTTGCACGTCGGTTGACTGTTCGGCATTGTTGTTGATGGAGATTTTGCGTAGCTGAATACTTGAGCCAATGGTGTTGCCAAGGTCTATGCGGAGCACGTCGCCGGTATATCCCCATCCAAAAGCCTTGCGAGCCTCTTCAATGTCTAAGACTACTTTTGTCCAGTCTGCAGCGGCAGGCATTTTTCCGGAATATTTGCGGGAGCGATATGCTGTCTCCGGGCTGAGGTAGAAGAGTTCAAGCGGCTCTACGGCTGCGGTAGATTTGTATTCAAAGTGGAGCTTAGTTGCATCTTCGTTTAGGTTAATTTCCAGCGGGTTTGTAAGTGTATATGGGTCTGCGCCGGTAGTGTTGATAGCCCAGCTGTTGTATAGCAGCTGTGGACCGAATGCAAGGTCAGCCTCATACGGCTCCGGATTGTAGTCGCGGGAGAGAGAAAGGTCGTTTGCAACCTGATTGTCAAGGATAAGAATGTGGTCTGAAGTAAATTCGCCGTTGTTCACTTTCAGTCCGCGGATTTTGAACGTAATGCCTGCAGCGTCACCCGGGTCGATGCGGATATAGTCTCCTTCAAATCCCCACCCATGATTGATTACGATGTTTGATATGTCTACCACCATCTGCGTCCATTCTGTAGTTGCCGGCACATTGCTCACCTTTACAGAACGGAGCTCGCCAGCATAGTCTACGAAATAAAATTGGAGTGTTGGCAGTGTGGTAGAAGACTGATATTCAAATATTAGCTTGTCTGCATCGGTTTTCAGGTTTGCCGGTAGCTTTGTTGAATAGAAATTAGGGTCACGGCCGGAAGTCACTGCTGTGTATGCTCCTGAATTGTCACCTGTTACGGTGCAATTATTCGCACCATCAGAAGTAATACCAAGTACTGCGTGAGACT
>CALYOL010000174.1 GCA_945231345.1 uncultured Porphyromonadaceae bacterium | reverse complement strand
TGCGGACTTGGAGCTTGCCTGTGCTGTGTGGAAAAAACAGTCAAAGGAAATGTGTGTGTATGCACAGAAGGACCCGTATTTAATATAAATCAACTGACATGGTAAATTTACAGACAAATATATCTAAATTATCACTTAAGAATCCTGTATTAACAGCCTCCGGCACATTTGGTTATGGTAGTGAATATGCTGATTTGATAGATTTATCTCGGCTTGGCGGTATAATCGTAAAGGGAACTACCCTTGAGCCACGCCAAGGCAATGATTATCCTCGACTCGCAGAGACGCCTTCAGGCATGCTTAACGCAGTAGGACTGCAAAACAAGGGTGTGGACTATTTTATCAGCAATATCTACCCGACAATTAAAGACATTGACACTGAAATAATTGTAAACGTATCAGGCGCAAGTATTAACGACTATGTAGCCGTAGCTGAGAGGATTGCAGAATTAGACAAAATCCATGCCATTGAGGTGAACATTTCGTGCCCAAACGTAAAACAGGGCGGAATGGCATTCGGCACTACATGTGAAGGCGCAGCAGAGGTGACTCGCGCAATTAGAAAAGTGTATGACAAAACACTGATAGTAAAACTCTCTCCAAATGTCACAGACATTGTCTCGATTGCAAAAGCGGTTGAGGCAGAAGGTGCCGACTCTGTTTCGCTTATCAATACTCTTCTCGGCATGGCTATTGACGTTGAGCGCCAACGTCCTATCCTTTCAACCATCACAGGAGGTCTTTCCGGTCCGGCAGTGCGGCCTGTTGCAGTCCGTATGGTATGGCAAGTGGCGAAAGCTGTAAAAATTCCCGTAATTGGTCTTGGAGGCATTATGAGTGGCAGAGACGCACTTGAATTTATCCTTGCGGGAGCAACTGCAATCCAAGTGGGAACAGCAAACTTCATAAATCCTCGCGTCACAATAGAAATCATTGATTATATTGAGGATTATTGTGCTCGCCATGGCGTTACAGACATAAAAGACCTGATTGGCGCAGTTAACAAGTGATGAATAGTATCAATAAAATATCAACTATCAGGGGTATAATAGCATTAAGCCCTCTCTTCGTATTCCTTGCGCTATACTTGATATTGTCGCTTGCGTTAGGAGATTTTTATAAGATGCCTCTTTCTGTGGCATTCATACTATCAGCAATATGGGGTATACTGACTACTAAGGGAATATCTCTCCGAAAGCGCATAGAAGTATTTTCGGGAGGAGCCGCAAATCCTGATATCATTTACATGGTATGGATTTTCATCATGGCGGGTGCATTTGCATTGCTTGCACAAAAGACAGGCGCAACAGAAGCGACCGTAAATCTGACACTGAATGTATTGCCGACAAACTTCCTGATGCCGGGATTGTTTTTAGCGGCTTGCTTTGTATCTATGTCAGTTGGAACATCTGTAGGGACAGTAGTTGCACTCACTCCTGTTGCAGCAGGCATAGCACAGCAAACAGCACAGCCTATTGAACTCTTTGTGGCAATAATAGTAGGTGGAGCATTTTTCGGCGATAACTTGTCGTTTATCTCAGACACCACCATTACCGCCACTCGCTCGCAAGGCTGTGAAATGAGCGACAAATTTAAGGTCAATATTTGGCTTACAGTTCCTGCAGCACTATTAATTTTTGCAATCTATGCAGTAATGGGTAGCGACATTGTGGCTCCGGTAGAGGCACCGCTGTCTAACTGGGTTTTGGTAGTACCATACCTCATTGTTATTATCACAGCAATAATGGGTCTGAACGTGCTGTTAGTGCTATTTTTAGGCATATTGTCATCTGTTGCTCTCGGCACAGTTTTCACAGACTTTTCGGTGATTGAGATGTTTGGATTTATGGGCAGCGGAATTGATTCCGTTGGCAATCTTATAGTAGTCACCTTGCTCGCTTCAGGGCTTTTAGGTTTGATAAAATACAATGGCGGTATTGACTACGTATTGCAGAGCCTGACTGCACATATTTCCGGCAAAAGAGGCGCACAGACAGTAATAGCCGCACTTGTTTGCATCGTTAATGTTTGCACTGCCAATAATACCATTGCCATTATTACAGTAGGCGGTTTGTCGAAAGAAATATCCGATAAATATGGCTTGGACAAACGTAAGACTGCGAGCATACTCGACACCTGTTCCTGCGTAATGCAAAGCATCCTGCCATATGGCGCACAAGTGCTCATGGCAGCATCACTCGCAGGCATTTCTCCCCTACTTATTGTGCCACATCTTTATTATCCTTTTGCACTTGGCATAATGGTAGCACTCTCTATTATATTCCAATTTCCAAGAAGACATAGTTAATTCTTATTGATAAAAACTCGCAAAAGGAATTAACATCATAAAACATTCAGATGGCAGTGCAGAAAAAGTATTTGTAAAATAAATCCAATCTAAAATAATTAATACGCAGTGGCTGTATCGAAAAATCGGCACAGCCACTATTTTATTAAATGTTTGGTGTGATGCCTATAAAGAATTCAAAATTGATGCCCGGCATAGGGCGAGAAAGGACAGAGATGTAGTCTTCATTGAAAAGGTTATTTACAGCGAGTTTTAATGATAGGTCTGCAGGCTTAAATACAAACTTCTTTTCAAGAGAGACATTGCTCATAAAGTATTCAGGAAGGCGACCTGAAAGAGTCACATCACCAGACGACATAGTGTATCGCCTGCTGTAATAGCACCATTTATATTGAAAAGCCCATGTTCGGAAAGAAAGCCTGCCGGATATTGCTGATGAATATTCAGGGACATACGGGAGTTGCTTGCCTATCGACCTATCAGCCGGTGACATTGGCTCGCCCTCATTGATAGACGGAGTCCACGAGAAATTGCCATCAAGGTCTAATTTCCAGTCCTTATTAAAGCTGTAATCACCTGAAATATTAGCCTCTATACCATAAGAATGTACTTTTTTCACGTTTCGAGGAGAGAAAAAACCTTTAGTTGTTGGCAGCCACAAAATCCAGTCGTCAATCCACGATTCAAACCAGTTTATGCTGCCTTTAAGATTGAAGCCTAATACTTTTTTTAAGTCATAAGAGACACCGCAGTCGTAAGTGAGACCGTTTTCACTTTTCAGTTTTGGATTACCTCCGGGAAAGAAATACAGGTCGTTTAGAGATGGGAAACGATAGTTTCTCGCAACTGAGCCGCGTACCATCATCCCTAATCTTTTATAAAGCATACCGTCGAAAGTAAGTGCGGGGATGAGGACTGCCTTTTTTTCGCCATACACATCCTCACGAAGCACAGCTGAAAAGCCTAAATAGTCATTTGGCTGCCATTTCACGTTTTGCGAAACACTACATTCGGTGCGGCTTCGGTCGTAGCCTTTTATCACATCTTGCTCGTCGCTTTGTATAGATAAAGTATTGTCAGTATTGTTTACGTCATGTCTGCGAACATCCACATTCATCGATAAAAATACTTGCCGTACAGGATTATACTCTGCTCCGATATGCCCGAAATAGCTATTGACTTTATTTCGAGAGCAAGTCATGACGAGCATTTCACCACTGCCGTTGTCACGCTTGTAGTCGTAAGCAAGCCATGTATTGACATATCCGGCATTAGCGTTTAGTTGCCATTTGCTGCGTCTGTGGTTCCAGGAGGCTACAATGCGAAGCGTGTGCTCTCTCTGTCGGTTTTCAAAGTCTAAGCCGCTGCCATAGTCTGTACTCAGGAGTGGCAATTCACGGTTAGAATCCATATACCATGCCTTGACGCTGAAAGCATCACCCCGATGAGTATCATACCAAAATTCCTGTAGTGCGTGAAAGTCATGGAAAGCACCGCTCACGTTTTTTTCTTTTGGATAGTATTGCCCGATTATATTCTTATTTTCGTCATAGATATTTAGTTTTTTGTCGTGGTTTGTATATTCAAAATCATTTTTTGATGATGAATAAACCACCCTGGTTCGGCTCTCAAATCTGTCATTCTTATATCCTACTTTAAGAAATTCATCAAATGTAGAAAA
>CALYOL010000173.1 GCA_945231345.1 uncultured Porphyromonadaceae bacterium | reverse complement strand
GCTAATGCGGAGTATTCCCCATAAGCGCTATAAATGGCTTTTACTTTAAACGCACCTCTAACTGTGCTGCTTAGGTCTCGACTATATGCACCATAGAAATTTATGTCTTGTGGAGAAAAGTCGCCCAGAATCATTCCTGATGCATCAGTTTCTTTCATGGACCCATACCCGAAATACTGTATTCCGGCAGCCCATGCTGCACTCTCGCCCGATGAGTGTGTGTAAACAATTCCGGCAAAATTACTCTCCCCAAGATAACGCATGTAAGACAGTGCAACCTGTCCGCTCATTTCAGGTCCCATAAGTGCCGGGTTCTGGTCTGTAGCTGTAACGTCTTCGGTAACGTTTGTAATGTTAACGCCACCCAGTCCGTAAATTTTAGCAGACTGAGTGACATTAAGAAAATTGTATGCAGTGCTACCATCTTGTGCATTTGTCATAAATGGCAACAAGAGAGTAAGCGTGAAAATTATCTTTTTTACTATAGTCATTATTTTGCGGAATTACATTATAATGATAACGTAATAACCGTTGTTTTATTGTATTTTCTAACCGATTTTGTAATAAGTAAAGCCATTTTCCGCAAGGTATTCTGCATCGTAGATGTTTCTGCCATCAATGATTACTAAGCTATTCATTGTCTTCTTAAGAACAGACAATGAAGGGACACGAAATTGATTCCATTCTGTGAGCATCAAGACAGCATCTGCTTCAACGGCAGCATCATACATGTCTGCGCAATATGTGACAACATCGCCAATACGACGCTTACATTCAGTCATAGCGACAGGGTCATATACTTTGACAATACATCCTGCTTTTAGCAAGCGGTCTATTATCACGAGAGATGGTGCTTCACGCATATCATCAGTTTCCGGTTTGAAGCTTAGTCCCCAAAGAGCTATTGTTTTTCCCGCAAGGTCACCGGAGTAATGTCTGCTAAGCTTTTCAAATAGAATGCCTTTTTGACGTTCATTTACAGCCTCTACAGCCTTAAGAACCTGCATTTCGTACCCCGCTTTCTCTGCCGTTTTAATCAGAGCCTTAACATCTTTAGGAAAGCAAGAACCACCATACCCGCAACCTGCGTATAAAAATTTTCTCCCAATACGAGTATCTGCTCCGATTCCCTTTCTCACCATATTTACGTCAGCGCCAACAAGTTCACATAGGTTTGCTATGTCATTCATGAATGATATGCGAGTTGCCAACATAGAGTTTGCTGCATACTTAATCATTTCCGCACTTGGTATATCTGTGAAAATCATTCTGTCTCCACTCAGCATAAACGGCTTATAGAGTCGTGCCATCACCTTTTTGGCGCGCTCAGAATCCGTACCCACAACGACGCGGTCAGGCATCATAAAATCCTTTATAGCAGCTCCTTCCTTTAAAAATTCCGGGTTGGACGCAACATCGAAATCCACGCTTACACCACGAGCGGCTAACTCCTTGTTAATTGTCTCGCGCACTTTGGCAGCTGTTCCTACAGGCACTGTAGATTTAGTGACCATAATGGTGTATTTATTGATATTCTGACCGAAAGTCTTAGCTACTGCAAGGACATACTTCAGGTCAGCGGAGCCATCTTCGTCTGGAGGGGTGCCAACTGCAGAGAATACCACATCAACGTCATCGAGTACATTTTTTAAGTCAGTGGTAAATTTGAGTCTTCCCGCAGATACATTTTTCAATAGCATTTCTTCAAGTCCAGGCTCATAAATCGGAATCTCACCATTTTTAAGGCACTCAATCTTATCCTTGTCGATATCTACACATGTAACGTTAATACCCATTTCAGCGAAACAAGTACCTGAAACAAGTCCTACATATCCTGTGCCAACTATTGCTATATTCATTTTATCAAAAATATTTATATCTTATAATAATTTCTAAACCATTCGACAGTGTTTCTGATGCCAACAGTAAGTGGCGTATGGCAAACGACTCCAATTTTATTTTCAATGCGGTGACAGTCTGCATAGGTCTGATACATATCACCAGGCTGCATAGGTAGAAATTCCTTCTTAGCAGTTTTACCAACTGCAAGTTCAATCTCATGAATAAAGTCCATTAACTGTACAGGATGGGAATTTCCTATGTTGTATAGTGTATAAGGCGCAGAAGACGAAGCAGGGTCTGCTGAGACCGTATCCCATTTATTATTCCTTTCCGGGATAACACCAACAATACTCACAACCTTTTCCACCACATCATCAATATAAGTAAAGTCGCGCACCATCTGACCACCATTGAAAACTTTTATAGGCTTATCTCTGAGAATTGCGTCAGTAAAAAGAAAAGGGGACATATCGGGACGTCCTGCCGGTCCATATACAGTGAAAAATCTGAGTCCGGTAGTGGGAATGCCGTAAAGGTGTGAGTACGCATGAGCCATTAGCTCGTTGCTTTTCTTTGTCGCTGCATAAAGTGAAACGGGATGAGCTATTGAATCATTTTCGCTAAACGGAACTTTGCCATTTAGGCCGTAAACACTTGAAGATGATGCAAATATGAAATGCTTTACTGCTGTTTTTCGGCATCCTTCAAGAATGTTTATGAAACCGTCAATATTTGAAACTATGTATGAGCGAGGATTTGAAATAGAATATCTGACTCCAGCCTGTGCTGCAAGATTTATTACCACATCAAACTGCTCTAATTCAAAGAGTTGCCTTACAGATTGCTCCTCTTCTATTGGCATACGAATAAATACATAATTACAGCATAACGATGATTTAACTCTTACACCCCATTTTTGACATTCTTCTGTATCAAAACCGGCATTATGTAAGCGATGTAATTTAAGATTGATGTCGTAATAATCATTTATATTGTCAATGCCAACGACAGAGCAACCACGTTCTGCAAGACTCCGCCCTACAAAACTACCAATAAATCCGGCTACACCTGTGACGAGTATTTTCATAATTCATCAAATTGAGCTAACCGGGAAAAATTATCCCGGCTATTTGCAGTGCAAAGTTAATACTTTTTCTCGGAAATCTGCAACCTACTTATTGTCTATTCCCATTTTTCTATAAAGAGATGGAGAAATGCCTGCATTATGCTTGAAATATTTACCAAAAAAGGACTGATTCGGGAAATTTAGAGCTTCACTCACTTGCTGAATGGTCATATCGGTAGATGAAAGTAACTTTTTAGCTTCTAAAATGACATAGGAATCTATCCAAGAGCCTGCTGTACGCCCGCTAACGTCTTTTACTAATGCCGAAAGATATTTTGTAGTGACGCAAAGTTTTGATGCATATTCTGAAAGGGAACGAATGTGTTTGTAATTATCCTCAACAAGAGTGATGAATTTATAGAAAAGTTCTTCTCCACGATTATGCTTGATATTGGGTTTCCCATGCGCTTGCTCAAGTTCGCGGAAATAAAAGGCAAATATCTCAATGGTAATTGCCTGACAGATAGAATTAACAATCCATTTTTTGTATGGATTTTCAGGCGAAGTTAATTTTTTATGAAGAATTTGCCGGTACATAACTATAGTTTGCAAGTCTTCATCAGGCAAATGGAGAACAGGATTACTCTCAAACGCTTTATGGCAAACGATGATTCGCGACATAATAGGGAGCATCTGCTCTATAAAGTTAAGTGTTGTATTAATAGCAAAGCCCTTAAAGTCATTGCTCGGCTCGTATGAGCTGAGCAAATGACCAGGGGCTAATACCATTATTGAAGATGGCGTCATTAATAATGTCTTTTCGTCTATCGAGATGGAAACACTCCCCTCTATACACACCACTGAGAGAATAGTCTCAGTGATGCGTGGTAATGGTATCTTTTTCAACGGTTCAATGGAATCGATAATTGTAATAGCCTCACTGCCGTCGATAGTTTTGAGTCGTGTCCAGTCTTGAGACTTAAGCATTATCTTCCGCTATCTTTAATCATATTCTTTACTTGTGTATTGAACATTGTCGCTTCAAGAAGATTCTGGAGAGAAATGTGCATACGATATCTCCAGTAGTGTCGAGAATTAGCAGGGACATTAATC
>CALYOL010000172.1 GCA_945231345.1 uncultured Porphyromonadaceae bacterium | reverse complement strand
CGTAGTGCCAATTTGGAAATGGCTCCTAAAATAATTTGCAAATAGAGAAAAAAGTCGTAAATTTGCGCTCAAATAATAAGACATTCATTCCAGGGGTGCTTTGCAGTTTAGGCAAGGCTGAGATTATACCCTAAGAACATGGGCGGGTAATGCCGCTAATGGAGTTAAGGCAAATGGTTTTCAGCAAATTGCGTGAATGGCGTAAGCACTTCCGACACAGAAGGCTTACTTTATGAAAAAATATCCTACAGTTCTTTCTATCGCTGGCAGCGACTCTATTGGCGGCGCCGGTATCCAGGCGGACATCAAGACGTGTTGCTCTATTGGAGCATACGCCATGACTGCCATTACCGCTATTACCGCCCAAAACACAAAAGGTGTAAAGCGAGTGCTTGCAACTCCCGCTGATATGCTGCGCGCACAGCTCAATGCGATAATCACAGATGTGAAGCCCGACGCAATCAAAATTGGAATGATTCCTAACGAGGAGTGCGCCGCCGTCATTGCTGACTTCCTGGAAAAATACTTGCCCACAAACGTGGTTGTCGACCCGGTTATGGTAGCCACATCGGGCGACTCGTTATCGTCAAGCAAGTCTATAAAAGTTCTGAAAGAGAGAATTTTACCATTCGCCACCATCGTCACGCCTAATCTGCCGGAAACTCAAGAGCTGACCGGAATTTCAATTTTTCAGCGCGGCGACATGACGGCTGCGGCTGAGAAAATAATTGAAGACTTTGGCTGCAACGCGGTTTTGATTAAGGGTGGGCATTTTGAAGACAAACAAAAATTGCTTACCGACTTTTTCTTGACCCACGACCGATTATGTATCCCTTTCGTTCATCAACGAATTGACACCATAAACACTCATGGCACAGGCTGCTCGCTATCAAGTGCCATCGCTTCTTTCCTGGCTCGCGGACAAATCCTCAAATACGCCGTAAAAGACGCATTACGGTGGGAATACCGGGCGATATTAAGGGGCGCTATATATAAGTTTGGCAAAGGACACGGACCACTAAACCATATTTTTAAGACTATCGGCAAACATTAATGCATTGATTATATGAAAGTTACAATAAACGATAAAAATGAAGAACTTGCTGCCGGCACTACGGTTGCCAAGCTCGTAGAAAAGCTATATCCCGAGGCAAAGGGCGGAATCGCTGTTGCGATAAACGACAACATTGTCCGAAAGGCGGACTGGGAAGGTCGTGAGATTGCGGAGGGAGACGTTATAGTTCTTATCCATGCGGCTTATGGCGGTTAAAATTGTATTATTCACCCATCCCGGCTGCATTTCTCATGCATCCTTGCCTTTGCAGGCAAAAAGTGAAGCGGAATTACTCACACTGTTCCTGCAAAACGGGCTTGACTACCTGCATATCCGCAAGCCGGAATGGAGCCGAGAGCAAGTTGGCGACCTGATTTCGCAAATACCGGCATGTTTCCACTGCAAAATAAAAATCCACGACCATTTCTCACTTGCTGAGCATTTCAACGTGGGCGTAGTGGTAAACAGCCGCAATCCGGAGCCTCCAACGGGGCTACGCCATGTGGCTCGTAGCATGCACTCACTTCAAGAGCTTTCGCAAGCCGACAGATATGAATATGTGACAATTTCTCCTGTTTTCGACTCAATCAGCAAGAGCGGATATACAGCAAACGCAAGCCTGACTGATGCGCCCCACATCACCGGCGCAAAAAATCTTGTAGCACTCGGAGGCGTGACAATGTCTTCACTTAAATTACTGAATGATAAAGGTTTTTATGGAGCTGCTCTCCTTGGTGAAGTGTGGAATAATGGAGGCGCAAAGACGCTTCTTGACACACTACGCCGCAGAAATATGAAACTGTATTTCATCACAAACGGCACATCGGCAGAAGAGACTATAGCTCAGGCAAAAAATGTCGTAGATGGCGGTTGCCGAATGGTGCAAGTGAGAATGAAGGATGCACAGGAAGATGAAATCAGGGAAGTGCTGCAAGAAGTAGCGCCATACGTCCGCGAGCATGGAGGAAACATTATTGTGGACGACCATGTAAGCCTTGCTGCTGAAGGCTTGGCAGACGGCGTACACATTGGCAAGACAGACATGAGTCCGGAAAAAGCGCGAAAAATGCTTGGCGATATGGGTATAATAGGCTTTACGGCAAATAGCATTGAAGACATTCGCGCCACTAAAGGTCTGCCTGTAGATTACCTTGGAATTGGTCCTCTGCGTGAGACCACAACTAAGAAAAACGCAGCTGCGCCACTTGGGCTGGCGACATACCAAAGTCTGAAAAAAGGCGAAGATTACGCTTTTCCCTATGTCGCAATAGGTAGCGTGGGCTTAGACGACGTTTGCCCACTCATGAATGCAGGTGCGGTTGGTCTCGCTGTGAGCGGAGCTATTGCGAAAGCCGAAAATCCCGCCGAAATGACTCAAAAATTTATTGAATTATCATACAACTATAATAACTATTTAGAATGGATACCTTAAAAATAGGAAATAGAGAATTTACGTCTCGCCTGTTTGTGGGCACTGGAAAATTCCTGTCGCCTGACAAGATGCAGGAGGCTGTAATCGCTTCACAATCACAGATGATAACTGTGGCGATGAAGCGTGTAAACATGATGAATGAGGCAACAGACGACATGCTGACTCACATAAACCGCGAAAACGTGCAGCTGTTGCCAAACACTTCCGGTGTTCGGGATGCTCGAGAGGCTGTACTCGCAGCACAGATGAGCCGCGAAATTTTCGGCACGGATTTCATAAAACTGGAAATCCACCCTGACCCAAAATATCTGCTGCCTGACCCGGTAGAAACGCTGAAAGCAACGGAACAACTTGCAAAGGACGGTTTTATCGTGTTGCCATATATCCAGGCTGACCCTGTTTTATGCAAGAGGCTCGAAGAAGTGGGTGCGGCTGCTGTAATGCCGCTTGGAGCACCGATTGGCACAAATAAAGGCATTCGCACCGGCGATTTCCTCGAAATTATCATTGAGCAAAGCCAAGTGCCGGTAGTGATTGATGCAGGACTCGGCGTTCCCTCGCACGCTGCCCAGGCTATGGAAATGGGTGCCGACGCTGTGCTCGTAAATACAGCAATAGCCGTAGCTGACGACCCTGTGGCTATGGCTGACGCTTTCAGGCTCGCCGTAATTGCCGGCCGAAAAGCTTACCTCGCTGGTCCTGGTGCTGTATCAAGCCATGCTAACGCATCAAGCCCGCTGACTGCATTCCTGAATAAATAAACTAACGAAAATATAAAGTAAACAAATGAAAATTTCAAACATAGACGTATCCTCATACCCTAACTCTGAGAAAATTTACGTTCAGGGACAAATGTTCCCTGAAATAAAGGTGGGAATGAGAAAAATCAACCTATACCCAACTGTAAAAATCGAAAACGGCAAGCGTGTAGAATACCCAAACGCACCTGTCACTGTATATGACACCAGCGGTGTTTATACCGACCCCAACGTAGAAATAGACATCACGAAAGGCGTGCCACGCATACGTGAGCAGTGGGTGGAAAAGCGCGGAGATACCGTAGTTTTGCCGGCTATCACCAGCGAATACGGACGCCAACGACTCGCCGACAAAAGCCTTGACGATATCCGCTTCCCTATACAGCATGCACCTCGTGTAGCTGCCGAGGGAAAGCGAATTACACAGATGCACTACGCCAGAGCAGGTGTCATCACTCCTGAAATGGAATATGTCGCAATCCGCGAAAACCTCAACAATGCAGAGCTGGGAATTGATAGCTACATCACCCCTGAATTTGTCCGCGATGAAATTGCTGCAGGACGCGCTATAATCCCCGCAAACGTCAACCACCCGGAAGCTGAACCTATGATTATCGGCAGCAAGTTTGCCGTAAAACTTAACACGAATATCGGAAACTCTGCCCTCTCTTCCGGGATTGAGGAGGAAATCTCAAAGGCTGTGTGGAGCTGTTATTGGGGTGGCGATACGCTGATGGAACTCTCTAGTGGCGACAACATACACGAGACTCGAGCATGGATTATCCCC
>CALYOL010000171.1 GCA_945231345.1 uncultured Porphyromonadaceae bacterium | reverse complement strand
ATACGAGATGTAGAGAGGTCTCGTGGGCTCTGAGATGTGTATAAGAGACAGACCAGAAACTGAGCTACCTCAACAAGTGGCATCAAGACGTTGACGCTTTCTACAGGTCTAATCATGCTGAGAGCGCAGACATCATAAACAACATGCAACAAGCTCTCGCCGAATACATCGAGGCATACAGCACACTTGAACAGCTACAGAAGACACTTGACGGAATGAATAGCGCGGGCTCGGCAAATCTAAACTCCACAATAGTGGAAAAATCTGATAATAATGCCGAAGTATTTGCTGCATTTGAGATGCAGGCAGAGGAGTTCAAGAGAGTGCAGCAGGAATTTTCAGACTACATGGACCGCCTGCAAGATGACATCGCGATGAAAGCAGAAAAGTTTGGACATGTGGAATTTTACGATGCACGCCTGCAAGACGGATATTCAAATGAAATGGCTATTGCCGCAAGCGAAGTAAACGAGCTTGACGAGCGCCGCAAACCTCTCGCCGTATCAAATCCACTGCTTGCGAAAGAGACGGTAATGCTTCCCGAGCCGAGCGTAGAAGACGTGACATACGAGCACGTGTCGCTAAACCTGCCTTCTATAGCCGTGAATGCGCTTGATGCCATCAGTCGCATTGCGGTAAGCAATCCCACACCTGCGAAGAAAGATAAGGCTGCACCTGACTCCGACGTTGTAAAAGAGGCTCATGACGACAATAACGGCTTGCAAGCTGTAAAAGAAGATAAAGCGAAAACACCTGACAACGCAACATGGGGTGTAGAAATCCGCAGTGTAAACAACAGAGACGCACTTACCGAATTTCTCACGGAACATGACTTCAGCGAAGACGAAGTAGCTGAATTATGTAGTTCTCTGCCATTCACTATTTACAACGGAGGAACGCGAGAACAGGCAGAAAACGTTTGCAATGCAATCATCAATGCCGGTGCAGACGCAGTAGTTGTTCCAGATACTAACAATTAAAAGAACTGAGCTATGTCAACAACAATTCCATGCATTGTGGAGACAACTCCGATGGCGAACGAGATAAAGCGCGTCACAAACAGCGTACAAGGCACTACCGCCGCTGTGGTGACAATGCAGAGTGCCGTTATAGCAGCTGAAAATGCTGCCGCCACAAAGGTATGTGAAAATGTAAACCGCGGTTTCTTCACACTAATGCGCTCTCAGATTTCACAGAAAATCGCCGCCAAGCACAGCCGAGTAGAAGCCCTGCTCATGCAGATGGCTCAGCAAAAGCGCCAACTCCTCGCAATAAAATCAAATATGGAAAAAGAATACGGCAGAATTTCAGAAAGATATTTCCGTATCTTCAGCACTATAAACAAAGAGCTTGAACACAGGATAGTAGAGGTTGACCGACCAGTGTTTGACATCGTAAACAAGCACATGGCAACATCCTCAAACCGAATGTACGCACTGACCGCCTGGGCTGCCACGTCACAGACAGAAGGAATCACAGACAGCCAGCAGATTATAGTGTCAAACATGAAGCACAATGCACAGATTGCGCTAAACCAGTCTGCCGACTTTCTTACTCAGATTAGCGAACAAAGGGTGCTTGCCGAAAAAGTTCTGGTGACCAATCCCGCCGGAAATGAAGACAAGATGGAATATATTCCCGTAGTGATTTCAGAGACGGTAAGCGACTCAAGCAGCACAACCGTCACAGATGTGAATATACCGGAATATGTTTCTGCACAGAATGCGACAATGATTAACTCCGCCATACGCTCCGCCGACAATCTCCGCTGGGAAAGAAAGAGCGAAAAAGACCGGGTGGACGAGGAATTTATGCGTATTCTGTCAAACTCAGGAATTTCAGACCGCGTAAAAAACGCTATTCGCAGCCTTTACGACTCATCTTCTTTTGATACACTATAATAAACTATAAATTAGCATATTATGAGTTATACTAAAACTTTCAGAAAAGAGATAACCGTTTATTATAGTGGCTCTGTATCATATCCGGCATCAGAAAACGGCGGCAGAGTCCACTATGATGGATATGCCAAAGAAGATGTGTATGTGGAGATTGAAGTGGACACTACTGATTTTGATGCCAGAGTACACGAATGCAATTCAAACGTCCATGGACTTACAGCAAGCGTAGGCGCTATGAATGCCGCACAGTGCCTTGCCATTGCAGACAATTCTGACAAAGTGTCACAGTCGCTGATTGACGGCTTTTTCGCTACGGTACGCACAGATATTAGTACACAGGTGACTGAGATAAGCCAAAAGGTAGAGTCTCGACTGATGTTGCTGAGGCAGCAGGCGCAGACTCTTCGCGAAAAGCGCCAGGCTATGGAAGCCGACTATGCCCGCACGTCTGCTCGCTATCAGAAGATATTCGACGATTTGAACAATGAGCTATCGGCAAGAATACATCAAATAGACCAGCCCGTGTTTGACGTGGTAAACGTTGTTGAGGAACAAAACGACCGTATGCTGCACACAGACCTTGTGCAGGGCGCAGTAACTTTCAGCAAAGAAAGCGCCATTGCTCAGGCTCAGCTCAGCATAGCGAACCTTAAAAACAACGCCATGCTCGCCATGCACCGGGCACAAGACTTTCTCACATCAAAGGCGGAAACTGAAGCGGTAATGAGCAAAGTGCTGGTAGATGGCACTGGAAGCGACACATATTATGTCCCTGTATGCTTTATGGAGACATCGTCGGAAGGCAATGCAAAAGACAGAAAATGTATTACTCCCGAATTATATGCTTCTCAAGAGAATCAACTGCAAAAAACTCTGACTCAAGTCCTTTCCGAGCAAGATTTTTCTCCAGCAAAAGAAGAGGAGCAGGAAATGCTGCAATCTTATATGCAGGCGGAAATCCGCAGAAATGTGCCGGGAAATGATAGTCATTCCACTCGAGTCCGCGATATGATAAACAAAATGTTTAACAAATAATAATTATTTCTCACCATGAGTAATCTTAAAGAATTATATATTACAGACACCAATATAAGGTTAGACCAAAACGTGGTAAAAGGCGGAATTCTGCCAAACAAAATCTCTGAGCTCAACAGGACTGTAACTGTAGTGGGCGAAACTGTTGTAGATGGGCCGGTTTACGCTGCAAAGCTAACCATAGAAAATACCCCTCTCAACGTGACCGGCGCCGTATTTGTTCAGAAGGAAATTTATGTAAATTCCGACGTAAAAGGCGAAATCCACTTCATGAAAGCTGTAGGCTCAGCATCTTCAATAGTATCAAGGGCGCAGGGGTGCAAGATGTATTTCAATTCCGACGTAAATGCAAAGTCTGTAGCACTATGCGGCGCATACATCGCCGGAAGCATCTATGCAGACGAAATCACACTTGAAAACTGTGTAGTAATAGGCGGCGTATTCGCCACTCAGTCTCTATCGCTGAAAAATTGCATAGTAGGCACATTTATATCGCCTTTTGTAGAACTTGACGGTGATATAAACCTGCTTTTGCCGTCTGTATTCAGCGTAGAGGGCGTAAACTACACACCATCAACACGCCTGTTCTCCCTTGCCCTGTCAGACCTCGGCTCGCTATACCGGCATCAGAAGGAAAGCCCTGAGAGTGGTAAAATTGAAATCAACCTTCAGTCTGACGACCTTCGCACCGTATTGACCGACGGCGGACAACCACGCACTCTCAACAGCTACAGTGTTGTAGGAAAGGTACTTGCCGCAGACCTCATAGACTTAGACAAATTTCAAAACCACTTCCTACTATCGGCAGCGGCTCTCGGTCCTCAACTGCTGAAGACATACGATTTAGGTACAGATGCCGACGGCTCGCCTGCTGTACTTTCACCTGAGCGTATCAGCAATTTTTTCTTTGACATTCTCTCAGGGAAAATCAGTCCTCAGAACATTGACGGATCGTTCTCCATCGAGCAGTTTGCCCGCACAATGTAATTAATGATATGTATTAAGCCATAATTTAGAGCCGAGGCCTACAAAAACGAGCCCGGCTCTAATTTATTTTTTGTTAATAATAATAAAATAAGCTTGTAGTTCGTTATATAGAAA
>CALYOL010000170.1 GCA_945231345.1 uncultured Porphyromonadaceae bacterium | reverse complement strand
GGAAGCCAATGCCGGGATATGTGAATAATAGCAGCGGTCATGATGCATCACGTCCCTGCGATAAGGCGTTGAAAATCAGTGGGATACATTTCAGATGTGAAGCATTACGTCCCTACGATAAGATGGTGAAAATCAGTGGGATAGATTTCGGATGTGATGCATCACGATGCTATGATAAGCTGATGATAATCAGAGGATTGATGGTTTGTGGAGAGGAGAGAGGAGGGAGGATGGTCAATATGCTAAGCCGTGGAAGATTCCGTCGGGATTTGCGACGGAGACTTCAGAAGCGAGGAATGCGCCACTTGCGGAGTCCATAGCGGGAGAGGAAAGGATTATGGAGCAAGGAGAGTAGTCGCGAGGTGCTTTGTATCTGAGAATGAAAGCATTAGAGTCAGAAGAAGCGGCGTCGGCGAGAGAAATGACAGTTCCGGCAGTGATAGGCTTGTCGTAAACGAAATATTTCTGCGTGGCAGAAGTGACGGCACTGTTAGTGGTGCCGATAGCGACGAGAGTACCGCCGGAAATGGTAAATTCGTTTTGGTCACAGTCAATACCGTCGTTTTCTACTTCCCCTGTGATGACAGAGATACCACCGGAGATGTTTACGGAACCGGTGCAGTCGAGACCGTCAGCGTTATGGCTGTAAGCATAGAGTTTACCACCGGAGATTGAGATGTTGCGTAGAGCCTTAAGGCAGTCATCTTTGGAAGAAAGTTCGATGAGTCCGCCTTTAAGTGCGATGTCGGTTTTGCTTTCGATGGCTTCACCGCTGACGATGTTGCTGACAATGACGCGAACAGTGCCACCAGAGACGGTGACAGCAGCGTCGGCGTTAATACCCTTGCTGTTTGAGGAAAGTGTGGTGTTGTAAACGTATTTTCCACCGGAGACGAGAGCGAGAAGTTCACCGTCGTTAATGGTGATATTTTGGTTGCAGTTTAGAGCCTTAGCACCATTACCGGTAGTCTTAAGAGCGATAGAGCCGGCGTTCTGGATGAAATTGAGGTCGCACTTGATGGCAGCAGAGTTAGAGAGGTCGATGCCATTGTATTCACTTTCACCAGCGGCGATGATAGTAGTTCTGCCGCCGTTTACGGTGATGCTGCCTTCAGAGTTTATGCCCTTTGCAGTGTTAGCGGAAACGTCGATATTGAGGACACCGCCGTTGATATATACAGCGTCTTTCGCCTTAATGCCGTTGCTGGCGGAGTTAGAGATGTTAATGACGTGTCCCGGTCTGAAAAGGATGTAGCTGTCAGAAGCGATAGCGTTTTTAGCGTTAGCAAAGATGTCTAAGTTGCCCTTACCGCTGACGATAAGCCTGCCCTCGGTGAAAATAGTTCCTTTCATGTCCTCGGTGGTAGAAGCGGGGTAATTGTTCCCGTCGGTGAGAGAGTTAGAAGTACCGTCGGCGATATGGAGGAAAGTACGAGACTTAGACTGGACGTTAATGGCTGCACCAGAAGGGTTTGTAAGGTCGAGAGCGGCGAGCGAGATTTTGACATCGTATGCGTTTGATGCGATTTTGAAAAATCCGTCAGCGGACTTTCCGGAGAGGACGTATTCAACGGCAGCGCCGGGAGTGAGAGTGAGTTTTGAACTGACAGACTTTTGCGCACCGTCTTCAGTGATAGTAGCAATATCGCCATCAAAGACAACAGAGATGGACTTAGAAAAAGTCTTGTGCTCGAAATAGTCGGCATAAAAAGCGTCGGCAGAAGAAGACGGAATGTTTTCAGATTCAGTGAGCGGTTCCATATTGAAATTCACGTCAAACTGAGCGATGTCGTCACCGACAGCAATGACAGGGTCTGGAGGCAAAGGCAAAGGGTCCGAACCATCGTCGCTTGAAGAGCAAGCGGAAAAGAAGAGGCAAATAACAGTAAAGATGGATGATAATCTGAGAGTCTTCATGATAAAAAGGGATTAAAATTTGAATTTATAGCCGAGTCCGATGATATTTCCATCAACTTCGTCTTCATCGCTGTGGTCCTGGTATCGGTAATAAGCCTCGAGGCTGTGTTTTTTAGAGATTTTATACTGAGCGCCGAGAGTGTAACGGGTCTTGTCGAGCCCACTGCCAGAGTGATACATTTCGACAGCAGCGAAAGGGCTGAGACGTAAAGGCTTAAAGTTGTATTCAACTTGGAGACGAGAGCGGAGGACGCTGATACCCTTACCTTTTACGATTTCGTCAGCCTTGGGCGTAGTTCCGTCAGCCTCGAATTTCGGGACAGATTTTTCCGGTCGGTAAGTGTATTGCCAACGTTCACGGAGAGAGATGGATAGTGCGCCAAACTTGATTTTGCCGGTAGCAGAAACGAAAGTGCGGTGGCGGACATACCAGTAAGCGGGTATGAAATTCTTTTTAGAAGTCCAGCGGTCTTGTTCGTGGCAGTCCATTAAAGTGTAGCCTGCATCGACTTTCAGGAACGGGAGGAGCTGGTAATCAGTAGAGATGCCGAAACTAACACGGTCGGTACCGTCAAATTCAGGGAGAGTACGGTATTCGACTTCAGCGGCAGCAGACCACTGTTTAGTGATTTTCTTTTCAGCGGAAAGAGTGGTCCAAAGCGCGGGGCCTTCCGCGCAAGCGGCAATGCAAGCGGCAGCCGCCAATATTGAAATAAATAATTTTTTCATTGTCCTTTAGGTATTTTAGTGATGTTGTTAACGGTGTTAATAGAGTTTTCATCGTCTTCGTAATGGATTTTAAGGAGAGCGGTGTCACGAAGGAAATCGATAGAGCCGACTTCGACGGAAATGACGTTAAGCCCGGTGCGTTCACGAAGGTCAGCGATTAGTTCATCCCGCTTATCAGGCTTAATAAGCTCGATTTTGTCGTATTGGACGAGTTTGTTAGAAACGTGTCGGAGCCACTTATTGTTTTCGCTAAACCAGATGCAGAAGATGAAAATGAGGTTAGTCAGGATGAGTTCTGCGAGGGAAATGGTAGTTGAAAGAGCGTTAATTACCGAAATTGCGATGAGCACGAAAAGGTAAGTCATCTCTCTGACCGGCATTTGCTCAGTACGATAGCGGATAATACCGAAAATGGCGAAAAGCCCGAGCGCAAAGCCAATTTTCATCTTAACACTACCGAGGAGGAAAATGAGGAAGAAAATGCTGACGCTGATGAGAGCGAAAGTGAAATAATAGTCTCTGCGCCTTGCCTTACGATAGTAAAACCAGTGGATAATAATCCACATGACAATAGAATTGAAAGCAAATCGGAAAAGCAACTGCCAAACGTCGAGAGAAGACATGATAGGCGAGTCCATAAATTCAAGGTCGTCCATGATAACGTTTTATTTAGAAAGTAATTTAGTGAGGTAAGAAAAAAGTGGTTTGAATCTGTTTTGCTTGAGAGAAGTGTCAGTTTTGGCGCATCCGACGCAATATTTGCTAAATCGAGAAGGCTGCACGCGGAGCTGCCTGAGAAATTTACTGATTGGCGAAGGCTTGTTCCCATCGCGTTTGAGCTCAATGATGACAAATTGTGAAAGGTCTAAAGAGACATCGTTTTCAAAATTGTGAAACTTGAGATTAGTGTCGATAGTAATTCGCTCAGTGAGCTGCCTGTTAACGAGAGTAATTCGACTGAATGAGTTTTCAATTTGAGGTCTGAGCGAGTTGATGTCGTATTTGCAACGCGGAGTCAGGAAATCGCGAGACTCAGGGTTAAACGAGTGAGAGACGTCGGATAGCTGAATACGTTTTTTCTTAGTTCTTCCTTTGGCGTTTTTGTTTTTCACCTCGAGGAAGCAAATGTCAGAGTCGACGTATCTACGGATACGGATTTTCTGTCGAGGTTTTTTGCCGTTTTGGTGGGCAATGTACATTGAGTGAGCCGGGGTGTCGAAATAGAGGGTATAGTAGTCTAAAATTCGTTTGCCAGCAGTTTCCTGAACACGGTAATCATCAGCAGCGAGAGCCAAGAGCCGATGCAAGATGGGGACTGTAGTGACAAATTTGGTATCAATACGATTCATGAGACGAATATCGTTCATCTCTTCAAGCGTAATTGTATCATATTTGTCTATTTCCATGGTTTCCCGTCAAAA
>CALYOL010000169.1 GCA_945231345.1 uncultured Porphyromonadaceae bacterium | reverse complement strand
AAGGTCGCTCTTGGCATTGAGGAAGACCTAAGAAATGCCGGATACAACGTTAACCAGTCTAAAATCGCTATCGGCTCCGGCGGTTTTTGGGGAAAGGGTTTCCTACAAGGTACGCAAACTAAACTCAAGTATGTCCCGGAGCAGCATACAGACTTTATTTTCTGCACTATCGGCGAGGAACAGGGTTTTGTGGGTACTGTTACCGTCACTCTTCTTTTCCTGATTTTAATTCTTCGCATCATCAGCATTGCCGAGCGGCAGCCATCTACTTTCGGACGTGTATACGCCTATTGTGTTGCCTCTTATCTCATTTTTCACTTCTGCATCAATATCGGCATGGTAATCGGACTTTGCCCTGTAATTGGTATCCCTCTCCCATTCTTCAGCTATGGTGGCTCTTCTCTCTGGGGTTTTACAATCCTCCTTTTCATCCTTCTACGCATTGATGCAGGCAGAAGGGAATATCACTAATTTCCCCGACTATACACATCATTTTAAGCATAAAACTTCTTAATTTCGCAAACATTAACAATTTTAAACATATATTTTTCAAATATATAAAAAATATTGTATAATTTTACACGATTTTCCAAACGTTTATTCTTTTCGCAGAGAAATAATAATAATTCTAACATAAAAACCTAACAAAATGCTAAAAAGAAAGTCAATATTGACAATGTTGTGCGCAGCTATGTTTGCCACAGCGGCTCACGCTCAAGTGAGTTACCATGAGACTGCTGCTTTGGGTTTTCTCACAGACCCTATGCAGACTAAAGCGGGTGTGGTAGTTACCACAGACCGTAGCAACGAACTTTACCTCGTGAAAGACGGAGAGCTTAAGCCACTCGTCATTTCTCGCGGTGCCGGTATGTACACTCACATCAATGCTGAAAAGACCGTTATCGGCTTTAAGAGCATCACCGACGACTACCTTCAGGCGCCGGCTCTCCTTGATGTCACTACCGGAAAAGTTACTCTCCTTGAAGACTACTCTTTCCAGTGCGGACAGGTATCCTTCTCTGATAATGGCGACATTGCATACACTATGGGCGACAAACTCATCGTGCGTAACGGCGACAGCCGACGTGAGTTCGACCTTGGCGAATATGTAAACATCGTCAACATCTCTCCCGACGGCACAAAAGCGGCTTACTCTACCATTAACGGTGAAATGTACGTCCTAAATCTCCTCAACGGATACAAAGAGATGTTTACATCAGTTGACAATGGTTATAACCCTATTTGGTCGCCTGATGGCAGTAAACTCGCTGTTCAGCTTATCAATGGTGAAGTGAAAGTCATTGAGACTCTAACTAAATCTGTTTTCAACTTCGGAGAAGCAAGCTCTATCAAATGGACTTCAGACTCCAAAAATCTCGTCTTTACTCGCTCTGAGCGTATCAACGAGCTACAGGTTAAGGGTGCTGCTGTCCTTCAGGCTCGCTATGACGGTACTGACCTCCGCACTATCGTTGCTGAAAACGAAAGCTGCCCTATCGCCGTTGAACTCTCCGCAGACAACAGCCTCGTTGTGGCTTACGCTACTGGAATTAAGCGCGGTCTCTCTCGCGCCACCTTCTCTGGCGAAAAGTTTGCGATGTCTACTGTCAAGGAAACTCCTATCTTCGGCGTCGATGACACTGAAGTTATGGTCGGTAACAAGGGTATCGACATGGAAACTAAGACTCGCAACGGTAATGAACTCCTCAAAAAGGTTCAGGCTCAGCGTGAAATAGAGCTCAAGGAAGGAGTTTCGCTTAAATCCAATACGCCTAAGCTCATTGGAGCTCTGGACATCCCATACATCAATCAGGTTTGGGATACCCCGTCAAGCCATAACGGTTGCTATGGTTACGGTTATGTTTGCTGTGCCCCATCTTCTTCTTGTATGAACCTCGGCTATTGGAAAATGCTTAACCCTTACGGCGTAACCTCTCGTGCTTCTGGCGTTGGTACGGTTTATTACTCTTGGTATGTTGGTCGTAACTACACAAGCCCTAAGACCGGATACTCTTTCTCAACTCTCGCATCCGGTAACGGTTGCGGTGGCGTAGGTGGTGGATATGGTTACATGTGGGGTAATGGTAGCCCAGCTTCTACTATGCACAATTTCTACAAGAACAACGGTATGTCAAGCTCTTACTTTGAAAACAGCTGGGCTAAGTTCGTTTCAGAGTCTAACGCCGGTCGTCCTTACACAATCTGTCTTCAGAATGGTACCGGTGGTCACGTCGTCCTCGGTTTCCGCGCTAACGCTTCCGCAAACGCAAGCACAGGCGCTATTTCTACCGTCAACGGTTCTTTCGTTTGCCACGACCCTTACGGAGACTACAACGGCGCAAGCTATCCTAACTGGGACGGTCGTTACTCTACTTACGACTGGCCTGGATACAGCAACGGACACAAAAATATCGGCGTTTTCTACTGGGGTTGCGTAGCTGTGCCTCCTGCAAGTGCTGTTTCAAATCCTACTCTTGAGGTCAGCCCTTCTTCTCTCAAATTTGAATGTTATCCCGGCGAACACCCATCTAAATCTTTCACCGTTACCGGTAAAGACCTTTCAGGAAACATCACAGTAGCTTCTATCACGCCTGGTCGTTTCTCTACTTCTGTTTCTCAACTCGGCTCAAGCGGTGGTACGGTTACTGTCACTTTCAATATCTCTAACGATATCGGTACTTACGGTCCCGGCGGCTCTGCTGTTGATTACGACTTCTACGTCAAAGTAAAATGCGGCTCTCTTGAAAAGAAAGTTTCTATCACTGCCACCGTTAAGGCTCCGCCTATCGGCACTATCACCGAAAAATGGAACATCTCTGACAAGCGTGGCAACCTCACTTCTAAGGGTTACGATGCTGCCAAAATACGAAACTTCGTATACAACGACGGCAAGCTATATTGCGTTTACAACCACAGCGAAATCCTCGTTCTTAATGCGCAAACCGGTGAAAGCCTCGGATATCTCGACAAAGGCAGCGTAATCGCCGGCGGTACTCTTACCCTCTGCGACGTCAAGGCTATTGACGGACACATCGTCGCTTGTAACCTTGCTGCTACTGACCAGGAACTCCGCGTTTACGCTTGGGACAGCGACACAAGTGCGCCTTACCTCTTATACAACACTACCAACCTGCACGGCGCAAGCCGTCTTGGCGACTGCCTCGAGCTATCAGGAAATTTTGCTTCTGACCTTTGGCTCAATTTCGGTAATGACAGCAGCGGTACTACTCGCATTGTTCAATTTAACAGAAATAACGGCAACTGGAGTGCCAAAGTCACTAACGTAACTAAAGACGGTTCTGCTCAGCTCCCTACCGGCTCTACAACTCGCGTTTACTATCAGCCGGGTAATGGTTGGTGGATTGACGGTAAAAACTGTAACCCTTCTTGGTGCACTCTCGACAGCAGCTCAGGCACTGCTAAACTCAGTTGTACTGTTCCTACTGACAAGGCTATCGGTTCAAGCCACCACGAATTTAAATACAATACCACAAAATATGCGGCTAACCTTATATTCTGCGGCAATACTAACTACACTCAGCCAAAGATGAAGATTATCATTGACAATACCGGTAATTTCTCAAGCACTACTAACATCGGATACTATCCTTCTGATGGTCTTAGCGACAATGTTAATGGTAACACCGGCGGTTGCGGCGACTGTATGATTAACACCGACGGAAGCAGCTACCTCGAAGCTTGGGTTCTCGCTTTCGGTCAAGGACTCGCTTACTTCACTTCAGGTTCTGTTCCTGCCAAAAATCCTGCGCCTATCACCCCTGCCGGTCCTTCTCTCAGTGCTTCTGTCACTTCTTTGGCCCTTGAGACTTTCAGCACAGGACATGCCGAAAAGTCTTTCACCGTTTCCGGATCTTCACTTAAAGGGAATATCTCCCTCGCACTCTCTGGCTCTGACGCTCAGTTCTTCAGCCTCTCTACTTCTTCTCTCTCTTCTGATGGAGGTTCCGTTACTGTGAAATACGATCCAACTGCAGTTGGCTCTCACACTGCCAACATCACCATTTCTTCTGAAGGCGCAGACAACGTTACTGTTGCTCTGAAGGGTACTTCAAAGGCTC
>CALYOL010000168.1 GCA_945231345.1 uncultured Porphyromonadaceae bacterium | reverse complement strand
CGAGGCAAAATCTTCTATTAAGAGGGTAAAATATGCCTATTTCCCCACTTCATAGTTCTTTAGAGCATCTTTCAGCTTACCCACTACTATTGTGCGCAGTTCTTTTGGCTCGAGCACCGTTATTCTTTCGCCGTATGATAGGATTTCGTTCACGAAATCAGGTGTCGGCCGCAGTTTATAGGTGAAAATAGAGCTGTTGTCTTCTATCATTTCATTTTGCGAGTGGTGCAGTGGCAGTGCGCGGAAATATTTAGCCGTACTGTTGTCCACTTTCAGCTTTATGTCTCGCATCTCTGTCTTGTCAAAGATTACTCCGAATACGTATCGGCAAAACTCTTCCGCATCAAAGTCTTCAGGCATTTTGAATATTTCTTCCTGCTCAGTCACGTCACTCATGCGGTCCAGTGCATACGTCTTTATTTTCTTGTCACTCGGCACATATCCCGTCACATACCATATCTGCCTGAAAATCTTTACGAAATATGGCTCCATCACCACATTTGGCTGTGGCTTTGAGCGAGAATATGAGTGGTATGTGAATTTTACGGTGTGGTTATTCCTGAGCGCACTAATTATTATGTGCAGAAACTCGCGGGCAGAGGGAACGTCTTCCATGAAAATGCGGTCTGCAATGTCTCGCGAGTCTGTCAATACGCTATTGACCGCCGTAGAGTTTAGAAGCCAAGACGTAACAGATTCGTTGTGCTCGTCTGTTTCATCAATATAATACTCAAAAGTAATGGGGTCTAATTCAATATTTACGTTAAACAGTTCCTGGATGCCCAGACGATAGTTGTAAAAAGTGCGGCGAGGAATGGGCTTACCATCACCCACAGAAGAGCGTAGCCAGCATCGGTTTATCTCCTCCCGGGTGATGCGTCCATATCGTCGTATGGTGTCCATGAGCCATACGTATTTACTGAATAGTTCGCGCGCCATTTATTTTTTCTTTGAGCAGATAAAGAGTCCGAGCATTGTGACGAGTGCATTGATTATCAGCAGCTCGAAGCTGGTCTGATAACCGAACTGTTCGCGCAAAACGTATTGTATTCCCCACGAAATTGCCGGAGCAAGGATGCAAACAGCAGGTACGGCATAGTCGCGTACTGCGGTCTTGAAGAACAGTCCGAATGCGAAGAGTCCAAGGATTGGTCCGTATGTATAAGAAGCGAGGCTATATACCGCGCTGATTGCGTCTTGGTCTGATGCGTAATAAAATACGATAATCACAAGTCCCATAATCACAGACATCGCTATGTGGACATTGCGGCGAACTGCGGTTAGTTTTGCGTCGTCGTATTTCTTGTCGCCCTCAAGGATATCCACAGTAAACGATGTGGTTAGAGATGTCAGCGCAGAGCCTGCTGCTGAATATGCGGCCGCGATAAGTCCTAAAACGAACAGTATCCCCACTATCATCGGCATTGAACTATGTGTAGCTACAAGTGAGAAAATCTCGTCGGTCTTCTTCGGGATTTCTATTCCGTTTTTGGTGAGGAAGAGCACGAGCATTGTACCTAAGATTAGGAACAGCGCAACGACGAAAAACTGTAATACTCCGCTCACTATCATGTTTTTCTGGCTTTCCTTAGAGTCTTTGCAGGCAAGGTTTCGCTGCATCATGTCCTGGTCCAGTCCGTTAGTGGCAATCGCCATGAATACGCCGGCAAGGAATTGCTTCCAGAAGTATGTGCCTGCTTTCGGGTCTGAGAAGAAAAACATTTGAGATGAGTCGTGGTCTGACACTGCGCTGAGCATTTCGCCAAACGAGAAGCCTAAGTTTTTTGCAATGAAATATATGCACAGTACAACAGACATTATCAGGCAGAAACTTTTCAGCGTGTCGGTCCATATTAGTGTCTTCACGCCGCCCTTCACTGTGTATAGCCAGATGAGTGCGATTGTAGCTATGACGTTGAATACAAACGGGATTCCGAAAGGTCCGAATACGAGTCCCTGAAGCACTACGCATACCACGAGGAAGCGTACTGATGCCCCAAGCATCTTTGAGATGAAGAAAAATGCGGCACCGGTCTTATATGTGGCAAATCCGAAGCGTTCCTCAAGGTAGCCGTAGATGGAAACAAGGTTTTTGCGGTAGAATATCGGCACCAGGACGGCGGCTATGATAAAGTAGCCCACAATGAATCCAAGCACCATTTGCAGGTATGAATATCCGCTGTTTACCACCATTCCCGGCACTGAAACAAAGGTGACGCCGGATATGGCTGCGCCTATCATGGCGAAGGCTACAAGAGGCCATGGTGTCTTGCGGTTGCCGGTGAAGAATGTTGAGTTGTCACTGCCTCGTGAGGCAAAGTGCGAAATTGTAAGCAGCAGAGCAAAATAGCCCGCGATTGTCAGAATTACCGTCAGTGGAGTCATGGTTGTAAAGTTAATGGTGAAATGTATGTTATCTTTGATTTATACTGATACAGCTCCCGGAATATGGGGGTGAGGGTCGTATCCCTCAAGTCGGAAGTCGTCGTATTTAAAGTCGAAAATGTTTTTTACATCCGGATTGATAATCATTTTGGGCAGCTGGCGAGGCTCGCGTGTCAGCTGCAGCCTTACTTGCTCAAAATGGTTGTTGTAAATGTGTGCGTCGCCAAGCGTGTGAACAAAGTCACCCGCCTTTAGTCCTACGACCTGTGCCACCATTTGCAGCAACAGCGCATATGAGGCAATGTTAAACGGCACGCCAAGGAATGAGTCTGCGCTACGCTGATAAAGCTGCAGGCTCAGCCTTCCGTCTGCAACGTAAAACTGGAAGAAAGCATGGCATGGAGGCAAATTCATGTTTTTAAGGTCTGCAACATTCCATGCCGACACGATAATTCGGCGAGAGTCGGGATTGTTTTTGATGGTGTCTATCGCTTCGCTTATCTGGTCGATAAATCCTCCGTCATAATCAGGCCACGAACGCCACTGATAGCCGTAAATATGCCCCAGGTCGCCCGTTTCAGGGTCTGCCCATTCGTTCCATATCCTGACTCCGTTTTCTTGCAGGTATTTCACGTTTGTATCGCCACGCAGAAACCATAGCAGCTCGTGAATAATAGATTTCAGGTGCAGCTTCTTTGTTGTCAGCAGCGGAAACCCGTCTTCAAGGTTGAAACGCATCTGGTATCCGAAAACGCTACGGGTTCCTGTTCCTGTTCGGTCTGATTTATCAGTGCCGTGGTCCAGTATATGTTGTAATAAGTCTAAATATTGTTTCATTTTCGTGGGTAGTTAGGTTTGATTAGTAAAGTTGCATGTTACTTTATGCCCCTTTGCTTGAAGACAAGGTCGCGGGCCTTGTTTATTTCCTGTAATTTCTTTGTCGCGTTAGCCTTGACCTCTTCTCCAAGGTGCGCTACCTTGTCAGGATGATATTGCAGCACCAGCTTTTTGTACGCGCGGCGCACTTCATCGTCTGTGGCGTCGGGAGAAACGCCGAGTATCTTATAGGCGTCGTCAAGCGAGGTAGAACCGCTTGAAATCGCAAAGAACTGGTCAACGATAGACGGATTAAGCCCCATATTTGCAGCTACAAAATATATTGCATCAAGCTCAGACTTGTCCACTACACCGTCTGCTCGGGCAATGTCTGCCAGATAGGCAATAAGCTGAATACAATGCTCCTGAGGCATCGTGGCGCGTATCTCATAGCAAGCCTGGCGTACGCGCTGCTGCCATGCTTCCGGTCCGTATTGCTTGTAATAATTGAAATGCTGACGCAGGAGTTGGTCGCCAAGGTTTACGCCTTCCTCGCCAAATCCGCTGTTTCGCAGATAGTTTCTGACAAGCTCCATCTCTGAGTGCATGATTTTCCCGTCTGCCTGAATGACGTGAGCGGAAAGAAGCATCAGTGCATCAAAAAATCTGCTTGCCTGCTGCTGTGCGGCTATATTAATCCGTTGAGGGTTTCCACCTTTGTTTGAGCCTTCTATAACACTACCAAGAAAGTAAAATAAAAAGTAGCCGGCGATTGCTCCGGGAAATCCCCCAAGTGCACCGCCTATTATTGCGCCTATAAATCCAAGACAACCCATTTTTTGTAGTCCTTTTTAGTGATGATTAAGTTTATTCCGCAAATTTACAAAAATTTGTGCAAATTAAAAGCATAGAG
>CALYOL010000167.1 GCA_945231345.1 uncultured Porphyromonadaceae bacterium | reverse complement strand
GTGTCGGATACATCGGACTCACCACTTTCAACGAAAAATCTTACAAAAAAGTCCGCGAAGCGCTCGAATCAATGAAAAATCAGCACAATATCTCATCACTAATCCTCGACCTTCGTGGCAACGGAGGTGGACTTATGGAAAGTGCGGTGCAGATTGTTGGAATTTTCGTCGATAAAGGCACCGAAGTCCTAACCACTCGGGGCAAAGGCGAAATGAACGAAAAGGTCTATAAGACTACCGTTAAGCCTGTTGACACCAAAATTCCGCTCATCGTCCTCATTGACGAATCTTCTGCTTCTTCTTCTGAAATCGTAACCGGCGCGCTGCAAGACCTCGACCGTGCCGTTATCGTCGGTAACAGAAGTTTCGGCAAAGGTCTCGTACAGAGCACCAGACAGCTCCCTTACGACGGACTGCTAAAGGTCACTATTTCAAAATATTACATCCCCAGCGGACGACTCATTCAGGCTATCGATTACTCCGACAGAAAGGAAGACGGCTCAGTTCACCGTATCCCTGACAGCCTCACTAATGTTTTTTACACCAAAAACCACCGTGAAGTCCGAGACGGAGGAGGCATCACGCCGGATGTCGCTGTAAAATATCCGGCTCCTTCAAAACTCACCACCAAACTTGTTCGCGACAACTGGGTTTACGATTACTCTGTCTTTTTCGCTTCTAAGCACGACTCTATCGCTGACCCGGAAAATTTCACCATAAACGACTCTATTTACAACGATTTCAAGAAGTTTGTCGACCGTAAAAAATTAAACTACGACAAAGATTGCGAAATTCTCATCGACCGGCTCGAAAAGGCTGCCAATGCCGAAGGATATATGAACTCCGAAGTACAGGCTTCTATCGACTCGCTAAAGCTATTGCTTCACCACGACATCGACAAAGACTTTGACCTTAGCCGAAAAGGGGTTAGCTTCTATCTAAAATCGGAAATCATGACCCGTATGTGCGGTAGCGACGGTGCTATTAAATTTTCTGTCAAAGACGATGCCGCTATCGACACCGCTATCGCCGTTTTCTCTACGCCTCAAAGATACACCAACATTTTAGAGCCTAAGAAGAATAAATAGCCATGGAGCTAAAAGATATTCGGGAGGCTTTCCTCTCAAAAACTATGAAATCCGCCCTGAAAAATGGGCTTACAAGTAAAGACGCACCTGTGCGTCTTTCACTATATAACCTCGCCGGCTCTTCTGCCGCACTCGCCCTTGCAAATATCTGTGACATTGACACTTACCGCCCTATGATTGTCGTCGGTGACTCCAAAGACGATGCCGGCTATCTTTATCACGACCTGTCAAGGCTGCTCAGCGAGCGCGAGGTTCTCGTTTTCCCTTCGGCTTACAAGCGCGACATCAAATACGGACAAATCGACCCACCTTCTCAAGTCGCTCGTACTGAAGCGCTTAAGGCTTGGAAAGACGACCCGCAGCTTAAAATCGTCATCACATACCCGGAAGCTATCGCCGAGGGTGTCGCTACTTGGAAGGAACTCGCCGAAAACAGCCGTAAACTACACATCGGCGACAAAATTCCGCCTCTCGCTCTTCGCGACTGGCTCCTCGAAAAAGGTTTTTTCAAGGTTGACTATGTCTACGAGCCCGGGCAATTCGCCATGCGTGGCTCTATCATCGACATTTTCAGCTTTTCTAACGAAATCCCTTTCCGCATCGACTTTTTCGACAACGAAATTGACACTATCCGAACTTTCGACGTCGAAACTCAGCTCTCCGTCAAAAAATACGAGGAATTTACTATCACAGCAAACGTTAATCCCGAGGTTATTAATGTCTCTCTTCTCGACTTCATCGAGCCTGATACGCTAATCGCATTCCGTGACAAAGATTTCACCCTCTCCCGTATCCGTGAAATCGCTGCCGAAACTTTCAGCGACAGCAGCATCATTGCAGACGAAGGTGATAAAGACGCCCTAAAACACGTTATCGACCCTGACGCTTATTCCGTTAAGATTGAGCAGTTTAACACCGTTTTCTTCTCTGCCGCAGGAAAACCTGATATCGCCGCAAACGCTTCTATCGACTTCAAATGCACACCACAAGCACTTTATCATAAAAATTTCGACCTTATAAGCGACTCGTTCACAGACTTCATCGCTAAAGGTTACAAAATTTTCATCCTCACTGACAGTGCAAAACAGATTGAGCGACTTAAAGAAATTTTCGCCGACCGTGGCGACCAAATTCAATTCGCTCCTATCATCACCACTCTTCACGAAGGTTTTGTTGACCATATCTCGAAAACCTGCATCTTCACGGACCATCAGATTTTCGACCGTTTCCACAAATACACTCTCAAGAGCGACCGCGCTCGTTCTGGGCGTCTTGCTCTGTCTCTCAAGGAGTTAGGCTCTATCACTCCCGGCGACTACATCGTCCACGTCGACCATGGAATCGGAAAATTCGCTGGTATGATTCGAACTAAGGTCAACGGTACCATGCAGGAAGTAATTAAGCTCGTTTACAAAAACGACGACATTATCCTCGTTTCCATCCACTCTCTCCACAAGCTCGCTAAATACCGAGGTAAGGATGGTGTGCCTCCTAAAATCAGCCAGCTCGGCACCGGTGCTTGGAACAGAATGAAAGAGCGCACTAAGTCTCACCTCAAAGACATCGCCCGAGACCTCATTAAGCTATACGCTGCACGCAAGGAGGAAAAAGGTTTTCAATTTTCTCCTGACTCTTACTTGCAGCACGAGCTGGAGGCTTCTTTCATTTACGAAGATACACCAGACCAGTCCACTGCAACTCAGGCTGTTAAGGCTGACATGGAAAGTCCAAGACCTATGGACCGACTTATCTGCGGTGACGTCGGTTTCGGAAAAACGGAAGTCGCCATCCGCGCCGCTTTCAAGGCGGCTGTCGATGGAAAACAGACCGCCGTCCTCGTCCCAACAACCGTCCTCGCTTACCAGCACTACCACACTTTCAAGGACCGACTCCGCAACTTCCCCGTCCGTGTCGATTACCTCTCCCGCGCCCGAACCACAAAGCAAGTGACCGAAATTCTAAAATCTCTCGCCGAAGGAAAAATCGACATCATTATCGGCACTCACAAGCTCGTCGGCAAAAACGTGAAATTTAAGGATTTAGGACTCCTCGTCATCGACGAAGAACAAAAATTCGGCGTCGCCGTAAAGGAAAAGCTCAAGCAGATGAAGGTTAACGTCGATACTCTAACCATGAGCGCGACCCCAATCCCTCGTACTCTCCAATTTTCACTAATGGGTGCTCGTGACCTTTCGTCTATCATGACGCCGCCGCCAAACAGATACCCTATCGTCACAAACGTATGCACTCTCACCGACGAGGTTCTCGCTGAGGCGGTAAACTTCGAGCTATCGCGCAACGGACAGGTCTTCATCATAAACCACAGAATTGAAGGACTTTACGACCTCCAGGCGATGCTGCGACGCGTCGTCCCTGACGCGCGTACTGTCGTCGCTCACGGACAAATGCCTCCCGCACAGCTCGAACAGATTATCATCGACTTCGCAAACCACGACTACGACGTCCTTATCGCTACTACCATCATCGAAAGCGGTATCGACATGCCTAACGTGAACACTATGCTCGTAAACAATGCACAAAACTTCGGGCTTAGCGAGCTGCACCAGCTCCGTGGACGTGTAGGACGTAGCTCCCGAAAAGCTTTCTGTTACCTATTCGTCCCACCTCACGTCCCTCTCTCTCCCGTCGCTCGCCGCAGGCTTCAGGCTATCGAAAGTTTCAGCGAACTCGGCAGCGGTATTCACATCGCCATGCAAGACCTTGACATCCGTGGCGCCGGTAATCTCCTCGGTGCGGAGCAAAGCGGATTTATCGCAGACCTCGGATACGAGACTTATCAGAAAATTCTCAAGGAAGCCGTATTGGAAATCAAAAACGAAGAATTTGCCGGAGTTATCGATGAGGACAAGGAACAGGAATTTGTATCTGATTGCTCCGTTGAGACTGATATGGAACTTCTATTCCCATCAGACTACGTCCCTACCGACAGCGAGCGCATTGCGCTATACCAGGAACTTGACGGCATAGAGCGTGAACTGGACCTTCAGGCTTTCAAGGCGCGAATTAT